>NZ_DASWYK010000169.1:0-35380 GCF_036405015.1 Flavobacterium sp.
TAAAACACAAAAAACCTTTTATAGTAATCTATAAAAGGCTCTTTATATAATTTGAAAAAAAAGTAGCTAAAAAATGATTTTATGAGAAGTGGAATCCCCATTTTCATATAGCACTTTGACCAGTAAAACCTGATGAGAAGAAATTAAATTCTGAATAACAACTTTGTTGTTTTCAATATGCTCTCTTTTATACAATTGTTTTCCAGAGACATCGTAAATCTCAACTGTTTTAAGGTTTTCTACAAGAGAATCAACAGTAATAATATGGTTTTTAACGGATATGAATGCGTCGTTTAAATCTCTTGTATTAGTTTGAATTCCTAAAAAATTATTGGTGTAAACAATTGAAAAGCGGTTATTAAAAGTTCCCGAATCGGAATAGAACTCGTATGAACCTTCACTCAGATTATGTATTTTGTTTAAAGTTTTGTCGAGTAAAAAAACAGTGATATTATCAAAAAAATGATCCTGGTGATCAATCTCTATATAAAAAGTACCTTTTGCCTTTGCTTTATATCCCAAAACAATTGAATCATTTTCATCTAACGGTTTTGCTCTTCCCTGAATAGCTAGTTTTTTGCTTTCTACAATACTATAAAAATCTACTATTTGATCTGAACTTAAAACTTCAGCGTCATAATTTAAATCAAAACTATTCAAAGCTTCATCTGCATATCCTAGAAGAATTTGTACAAATCCATTATTTTTATCTGTAAGATTTAGCCAAAAACGATACTTGTCATCCTTATTTTCTTGAGTTTCCGAATTTTTAACCGGTTTAAAAAAGGTGGTATTCTTTCCTAAAATTCGCATACTGTTGTTAAACTCTAAAACACCAATAGTATTACTTTTCACAAAAAAGCCCTGTCCTGTAGCTATAGTACCATCTGGCGCTTCATTACTTGCTCCAGAATTCAAAGAAGACCTTGTTCCAACTCCTCCTAAAAGATTATAAGCCGCAAAACCTTCACTCGAGTATACATAATTTTGAGGTGGTTGATTATGAGTCCAAAAATAAATTGCTCCTTTTATTTTTCCTGAATTATACTTTATAAAAGCATCTGCACTAATCGCAGAAGGATATGGATTTCCAACTAAATGATATCGATTTTCTGTTTCAAAATTAACTTCGACCTTTCCATTGTTGGGAACTCCTTTAAAAGTTCCTTCAAACATTGCACGATCAGTAAGGGAAAAGCTTTGAGGCGCTCTAATGTTATAACCATGTCCTGGAATCATGGTAATTGTTCCATTGTAATTGCCCGTCCATCCTTGAATTGGATCGAACCAAAAAAATTTATCTGCGAGCGTTTCTGGTGAAAAATCGATCAACTTTTGTCCCTCTACTGGCGAAGACCAATAAGTAAAATCATATCTCATTACGGGTGTAGTTTTTCTTTTTAAATGAATAATTCCCGTGTTAATTATTTCATCATCTGATTGATACAAACTGGCGGAATTCTCTATAATTAATGTACCCAATCCTGTGTAGGCAAAATCGATTCCTAAAGTATTTTTCTCCAACAATACAACTTTTTTTCCCTGATCAATAGTACAACCACAAATATTTGCTGACGACAGATTTGGATAATCTTCTTTAAAATAAACATCTTTTCCCTCTGACGGAAAACCGTTTGACCAAGAAATTCCATCCCATATGGTTGTATTTACACAGAGCTTCAAACGAGCTATTCTATGTTTTGAAACACCAGAAATCGCATTAAAATTTCCACCTGTCAACAATTTATAATCAATTGTAAAATTCATTGCAAAAAGTGTGTTATTCAAAGCGGCATTAAAAGAATTATCATAAGCCCCCGAAGGCATCAACCGAATGAGTCTGGATGCGGTTACATTTTTATAACTTCCAGAAAAAGTGCCTCCAACTAACATTCTTGCATCAGGTTGTATCAAAATAACACGTACATCACCTTTATTAAAACCAGTTCCAGATTCAAAGGTTGTATCAAGACTCCCATCGGTATTTAAACGTAGAATTCTCTTTTGGGAAATCCCGTTGAAAGTTAAAAATGATCCTCCAACAATTATTTTTCCATCAGACTGAACTGCAATAGCATAAACATTTTTATCAAAACCATTTTGGATATTAAAGCTTGTATCAATACTGCCATCAGAATTTAGACGTATCAGACCTGAAGAGGGCAAACCATTAAATGTTTTAAAACGACCTCCAACCAAAATTTTCTCATCTGCTTGTAATAATATAATGTCAATAATTCCGTCTGCTCCTGAACCAGTATTAAAAGTGGGGTCTCTGGAACCGTCTGAAAGTAGTCTGATAATTCTTCCTGAATTTATTGATGATCCGTTGTACCTTGTGAAATTGCCTGCTACAAGTATCTTTTGATCATTCTGAATGGCTAATGAATAAACTTGTCCATTACAGCCTTCGCCTACATTAAAAGAATTATCAATTTGTCCCGTACGATTTATTCTAACAATTCTATTAATCGCAATATCATTATATTTGGTAAAATTCCCTCCTACAACTATCTTTCCATCAGCTTGTAATGCAATTGTTTTTACGAGGTTATTTGTCTCTAATTTTTCAGGATTAAAAGTGGCATCAACAGAACCATCTTCTAAAAGGCAAGTAATTCTTGATGTTTTTTCTCCATTGAATTTTTTAAAATTGCCTCCAACAATTGTTTTTTTATCGGATAAAGGCAAAACACAAAGCACCGAATTATCAAATCCAACTCCTGAAGAAAGATACGCGATATCATGTTCACCTTCACTACTTATTTTAGCTAATCTTCCCTGATTTAGTCCATCAAAAACAGAGAAAGAGCCACCAACAAACCAAGATCCTTCATCATCAGATTCTAAAGATAAAACAGATGCCGATGCTGGTCCTGCTCCAATATCAAAATCTGCTTTGGGTGTTCCATTAGCATTTAGAAAAAACAGTCTGTTAGCTTCGCTATTATTATAAAAACCTGTAAAAGATCCTCCCACCATAATTTCTCCTTTTGTATTGATTTTCAAAACCTGAACTCCTTCTTTACTAAAACCTGTACCCATTTGAAAATTCTCATCTCTGCTTCCATCTTCATTCAAACAAATTATTCTATTGGCTGTAATGTCATTATAAGTGGTGAAGTCACCTCCTAGAATCATTTTCCCATCTTGGCATAAAGCAATTGCATTTACGTCATCATTGAATCCAGTTCCTGAATTAAAGTCCGAATCAAAAGTGCCATTCTCCTTCAATCGAATTATTCTCTTGGCAGAAATGTTATTAAATTGGGTAAAATTTCCGGTCAGAATTATTTTATGATCAGAAGTAATAAGGGCATGTGTAACATTTAAACCTGAACCAGAACCAGTCAGAAATGAAGAATCAAGTGTGCCATTGGGTAATAAACGCGCAACCCGATTAACTGTAGTATTTGTATATTTTATAAAACTTCCAACAATAATTATTTTATCATCTGATTGTAAAGCAATGTCATAAACAATTCCACTAGTCGCTCCAACAGAGGTATTAAAACTATCATCGTAGGAACCATCTGGATTTAAACGAATAAGTCTTCCAACATTAATTCCGTTATAACTTGTAAAACTTCCTCCCAGAATAATTTTGCCATCATCTTGCAAATAGGACGCATATACTTTACCATTAAAACCTGTTCCAGTATTAAAACTATCATCAATTGACCCATCAGGATTAAGGCGGGTGAGATATGAGACGGGAAATCCGTTTAAGCTTAAATAATCGCCACCTACAATCAAACGACCATCTTGCTGCAAAAGAAGTGTTCGAACTGCAGCATTAAAACCATCACCATTTTGTCCGTCATCTTTAGTATTAAAAGTGACATCTACTTTACCCTGTTGTGCAAAAAGGTTTTCATTGAAAGATAAAATAAGAATTAAAAAAGTCAAAAAATGTATTTTTTTTATCAAAACAATATAATTAGAGTTATCTTTTGTAAGAATTAAACTAAAATTATAAAGTATTAATAAAAGCTACAATACCAAGATTTAGGGATATTATGGAGATAAAAAAAGTCCATTCTTTTAGAGAATGGACTTTTAAATTTTATGATAGATTACTTCTTTACAAATTGCTAAAAATAATTTTCTTAGTAAATGAATGTCCGTTTTCCAAAGTTATTTTCACAAGCAATGCTTGATCACTTGAATACAAATTGGAAATCTGCAATTCTGATGAGTTCACATTATTCTTATTATATAATAACTGTGCGCCAATGTTAAAGATATTTACTTCTTTTATTGATTCTTGTGAAGATGTAATTTTTATTATTCTATCTTTTACAGAAACCAAAACACTGTTTTCTAAACTTTCGAAATCATCTGTTCCTAAAGTAGTATTCACATAACGGATTACAAAACGGCTGTTAAATGTTCCAGCTTCTGATGTGAATTTATAGTTTTCAAGACGCAGATTGGTCATTTTTCCTGTAGTTTTATCCTGCAGGAATACTTCCTGATTTTCGTTAAATATACCGTCTGCCTGATCTATCGAAATTATATAATCTCCTTTACTAGCAGCCATGTATCCAAAAGTAACAACATCGGTTTTTACAAAAGGCCATGCACGTCCCTGTATCACTAATTTTTTTGAACTATTGATACTGTAAAAATCAACCGAACCACTTGCTGCCATTGAAGTAGCATCAAAATTGGTGTCTATGCTGTTTGTTGCTCCTTGGGCATAACCTACTAGAATTTGTTTGAAATCGCCTGTTGTATTGGCAAATTTCAACCATAAACGATATTTTTCTACAGTTGATTCAGCTGTTTTGAAAAACTTTGTATTGTTTCCTGATCTACGTTGGCCGTTGTTAAAGTTTATGGTTGCGGTAGGTGCTTTTATAATGAAACCTTGCGCTGCAGCAATATATCCGTCAAAAGGTGCTGGACCTGCGGTTCCTAATCCATTATAAGTTACAAAATCGTCTTTGTAACGATAGTATATGTCAGTACCATCATTAACCGGAAGGTTTGCATGTGCCCAGAAATACAACGAACCAACTCCATCATTATCAGCAAGGAACTGAGCAGCACTTATCGCAGAAGGATAAGGGTTTCCGATCATGTTCCATTTTTCTGCTGCAACAGCTGTAGGGATATTTCCATTATTAGGTATTCCTGTAAACTGTCCAATAAAATCAGATGCAGTTGTAAGATCGTGATCTTGAGGAGCCCTGATATTATAACCTATACCAGTCAACATATCCATTTCTCCATTATAATCTAATGCCCAGTTTCCTACAGCAGAATCAAAATAGAAATATTTGTCTGCTAAAGTATTTGGCGATAAGTGTTTCATTTTAAAACCTGCTTTTGTAACCGGCATTGACCAATAGGTAAAGTCATAACGACGTACAGATGCTTTTCTTCTATATACAATTTCTCCCGAATTTTGAACAGTAGTATTTTGAATTAAACTTGCACCACTTTCAAAAAGCAATTTACCGTTAGAAGTTACTGCATTGGTAATGGTTAGAGTCACTCCTTCAGGAACTGTAACAAACGGATCAGTCGGACCATTTGGAACATTTATCGTCAGTGAGCAAGCTTCTGTATCTGTTGCAAAAGGGCTTCCATTTGTAGAAGATATCGTTACACTTTTAGAACTTGTAGGAGGTCCATTTGACCAAATCGATCCGTTCCATGTAGTAGATGATCCATCCTTAATCTCAACTGCACTACTTTGTGTCGATACGCAAGTATCATCTGTTCTAATTGTAAAATGATAAGTATCTGCAGCCAGACCTGTTATAGTTCTTGATGTTCCAGTACCAGAAAAACTATCTTGTGGTGTAGTTAAACCTGTTCTAACAATATGCCAAGTTCCTGAAGGAAGATTTTCTAAAACTACACTTCCTGCGCCTAAACAGCTTACATCTGTAATTGTTCCTATTGATGGGGCTGTTTGTATTTGTTGCACTGTAACTGTCCAGCTTCCAGTTGATACTGTCGGGCTGGTGTTACATTTACCATCACTTGCATATCTTGTATAAGTTGTTGTTGTTGTTAATCCTGCTGGAGGCGTATATACTTTGCTATTTGAACTTGCTATATTTACTCCATTTGCTTGCCATTGGTAAGTGATCACTCCATCTCCACCACTCGCGTCTGTTGTACTGCCTATTTGAGAAGGATTTCCACCTGAACAAATTGTCTCACCTGTTGAACTAATCGTCCCCGTTGTAAATTGAGGAAGAACAGTTACAGTAAAATTCTTTCCTGTAGAAATACATCCATTTGCATTTTTCACAGTTATTGTTCCTGTGTATGTATTTGCAGTCGCTGTAGAAGGAATTACTATAGAAATAGAACTTGCTGTAATCGAAGCATCTAACACTGGTGCAAAAGTATTTGCAGGTGAGGCATTCCAAGTTATACTATAAGTCGTTGGTGCTTCAGTTGTTCCTGTATATGATAAAGAAGCACTTGTTCCTCCATAACAAACTTCAGAAGTTGCTGCTGCCGTTGCTATTGTTGGTAAAGAATTCACTTTTATTAAAAGAATAGGCGAAGTACTTGTACAGCCACCAGAAGTAACTATTCTACGGAAATATGTAGATTGCGTCAAAATTCCAGGAGTATAGTCTTTAGTATTACTACCTGAAATAGTATTATAAGGTCCTGTGGCAGATGTACTACTTTGCCACTCATATGAAAATGGACTATTTCCAGTAGGATCACTACCAGATATCGTTCCTGGTGCTGTTCCAGAACAAATGGCTTGTGAATAATATGCAACTACTCGTAAATATTTAAATGTACCAACACATGGATCATGAAAAACAGTATTGCTAGGGAGGATTTGAATCGTTCCAGAATTACCCAATAAATCATTTTCTACTATACTCTGACTATCTGAAGCATGACAACTAGAGTTTAATGAAAAAGAAGGACAGCTTCCAAATGCCGTTCCATAACTTGCAAAAGTTACTGTATTAAAGTAAGTTCCTGTTGGAGCTATAAAATCTGCGGGAGTCTCATTATCTTCATCAGCATTTACACAAATAGATCCTGATGTACCCTGTGTATAGCTGATAGTATTATTTCCGACCCCTAATGATATAGTACCACTTAAAGTAATTGCTGTACAAGATCCCCCTGTAGTAGTTACAGAATAGTTAAACATTCCACTAACTGTTGGAGTTCCGCTAATAGTTACAGTTGTTCCCGAAATAGAGCTTGTGACCCCTGTTGGTAATCCAGTAACCGAAACCCCAGTCGCACCACCACCAAAATTCATAAGAATACTTGTCATTGAGTTACCCAGACAAACACTTCTATCACGTGAACCTCCTCCTTGCACAACCAAAGTATGTAATGCATCAGTTACAAATGCACCTGAAACGCTGCTCGCCAAGCTACCACAAGTTCCTGTAACAATACAGTAATAATAATATGTAGAGGCAGTATTAGATTGTGGAGTATAAGTATTTGTAGTTGCGCCGTTTCCAGTTAAACTTGTTCCTCCTGTCGTAGATGCAGCTGTATTTCTGTACCATTGATATGTCAAAGAAGTTCCTGTAGCGGTAACGCTAATAGAATTAAATGCTGATCCTATACATCTTGTTTGTGCATCAGTAGATTGCGAAGAAATTACCGTAGCTGCATTTGTAGAGTTTATAGTGAAAGACGTACTTCTAGAACAATTCTTTAAGGATATATCAAGATTATATGTTCTTGAAGTCAATCCAGTTAAGTTTTTAGAACTAGAAGTAAAACCACCAGTAGAAGTCCATGAATAAGTTGATGGATCTGTCCATGTAGGCATCGTCGCATTTGTCCCTAATGCTCCACTTACAGCATTTGATCCGACCGAAGCAATTGATTGGCCTGTTCCTTCACTAAAATTGAAACCTGCCAATAAGCCTTCTTGCGACGCATTATAATCTACAAAACCACCAGCTAAGGCACCAACTTCTGCGGCAGTCAAAGCTTTATCCCAAAATCCAACTTTAAAAATTTGTCCTGTAAAACCAAGACCTGCAGCATCCATTACACCAAACCCAATTTTTGTGGTTGAACCACTTGTACCATAATTTGATGTATTTGAACCACCTGTTCTAGGTGTTCCTCCATCTAAGTAAATTCTAAGTCCTCCTGCAGTTCCATCACCAGTCACAGCAATATGATGCCAATTATTATCAGAAGGATATGCACTTAGAGGCAAATCTACTGAACCACCTCCAGGAGTCCAACATCTTAAATTACTATCTTCAAAAGCTATTTCTATGGCATCATTTTGACCAAAAAGTGCCATTCTATTACCATAATTATTTTTATCAAACTTAATCCATCCCTCAACTGTAAATTTATTTCTTCCACTTAAAAGTGTAGTTCCTAAATTAACAACCTGATTATTACTACTTAAAAAACTTAAAGCTGCAGGTGCGGGTGTGCCTGTGATTGTTATTGCACCATTCGTATTACTTGGACAATTATTAACACCTGTTATAGTACCACTAGGAATTGCTGGAGTAGTATAACTAGTTACATTAACTGTATTTAAAGATCTTACAGAACAAAAAGCAGTACTTGTAGCAACTACATAATATGTACCGCTCACATTAATATTTCCAAAAGAAATTGCACCTCCAGTTCCCGTTACAGTATTTAAGGCAGTTGAACCACGGTACAATTGATACGAAACTGCATTTTGCGAACTACTCAAACCTATTGGCACTCCAGTAGCTGAATTACATGTTGTACCTCCCCCTGTTAAAGTTGGCTGATTTGGCATTGTACAAGAGGTTGCACTCATTGTAACAATTCCTGTTGTAGCAGAAAAATAGGTATCATTTTGATTTGTTGCCGATGATGTTGTACTTCCCCAACTACCTGAAGAAGCATTAAAACCACCAAGATTTAGACGTGCAGCAGTATGCGATCCAGTAGCTAAATTTGCCACCACTCCCGGACTAATTGTAAGTGTTTCTGCTATAGCCAAATTAGAAGCTGGAAAAGATTTTATCCCACCGTTAGAAAGAATTAAATTTCTATAACCATTTGCTTTAATATTCTGATTCCCTGAACCATTATAATTCACAATATTACCATTCGCCGTAGTTGTTAAGTTTGAAATATTTGTTGTTGCGGCAGAAATTTGTAGCACGTTTGCATTAATAAATGTACCTATAGTCCCAGAGCTAGCAAGATTTACTGTACCATTATTTGTTACACCAGTAATACTACCTGTACCTCCTAGATTTAATGTACCCGAATTTATAAAATTTGCTAGCGCTGTAGAAATTGCTCCCGAACCACCGATACTGGCAGTTCCTAAATTATTAAAATTTGTAATTGAGACAGTACCCCCTATATTTAAGGTTGTTCCTGAATTATTTGTTAATGTACCTGATCCCGACAGGGCTGATGAAATTGTGAAAGTTCCATTATTCGATAAATTAACAGAAGCCCCAGTAACTACAATTGTCGAAATTGTCAAATTCCCATTTATTATTTGACTTGCATTGAATGTCTGTATGCCATTCCCCGAGGCAAATGTTCCGTTATTAGTTATTCCTCCTCTAAAAGTTATTGGAGAGTTACCAGAATTATTCCAACTACCACCTGGATTAATGGTTACTAAACCACCATATGTCTTAGTATTGGCATTGTTATTATGTTGCAAAATTCCAGAAATTGTTGTGGTTCCAGAAATTGTTACAGTATTACCTGCAACAATAAAAGTTCCTCCACTATCAATTTGCAAACTACCTGACAAATTCCACGGATTGTTTGTGGTCATAGTGTCTCCACTTTGAATAATAAAGATGTCAACAGTATTATTAAAATTAGAAGGATGGCTTCCTGTTCCATTATTATTACTCCACCAATTGTTTACATCAGAAGGTGTACCATTTGTAAAGGTGTAGTAAGTCGCTGCATGAGAAGTCGAAACAATAAAAAACATCCCCAAACAAAAAATCCACAAACTTGGGGTAAAAGATTTTTTTAAGAAAGATTTAGAAAAAATAAAAAATAAAAACGAGTAAAGTAGTTTTCTCATCATATTCGGTAGGTATTTGTTTAAATTTGTTTTTGGGCTGCTAAAAAGCAAAAATGACAATATTTCTTACATACGAAGAATGGTGGCATTTGGTTTTTAACTAAAATTTAAATGTTAAAATTCTGATTTTGAGCAGAATCCTTAAAATGTTAAATTCTCGTACAAAAATATCTAAATTAGCCTAATACGCAAGGTTATAATTTATTTCTTTTTAACAAATGTTAACAAATTTTAGAAATATTTTATAACTATTTAAGCATTATTACAATTAAACGTTAAAAAGCATGAAAAACCCGACGAAATGCACTTTCACCATCAAAGAAGCTTTACAAAAATTAGAACATTTTTGTGCTTATCAGGAACGTTGTCACGACGAAGTGGTTGCAAAATTATATAGCTTAAAAATGACATCAGATGAGGTAGACACTATCATAGTAAAGCTTATTGAGGATAATTTTTTGAATGAAACCCGCTTTGCGTGTAGCTTTGCCAGAGGTAAACACCGCATGAAACAGTGGGGTAAAATTCGGATTACAAACGAATTGAAGGCAAGACACATTTCATCGACGAATATCACTTTAGCCCTAAAAGAAATTACTCCAGAAGAATATTTTGAAACTTTTGAAAACCTAGCCGAAAAATGCTGGAACAATTTGACCGAAACCAATATCTTGAAAAAACGAAAGAAATTTTGCGACTACATTCTTCGCAGAGGTTATGAAAGTAATTTAGTGTATGAAAAAGTCCAAGAATTAGAGAAAATGTAAACTGCCTTTCGGAAGTTAAAAAAATAATGGTTTTAACTCTTTCAAAATCATTTTTATCGACAAAAAAAAACTATAAATTCCTTACAGAATCTCAAACAACTTTTAGTTGTAATTTATTCGTTTTTTGCGAAATTTATATCAAACACGACGTTTTTTAGTTCAAAATCACAAAAAAGCATTCTTAAAAATGTTAAATTTTACGATTATTCTTATAAAAATTTTTAACATTTTATAAGAATTACCGTCGATTGATGATATTTTTTGTGTAGTTCGTCGAGTATTTTAACAACTCATCGAATAACTAGCCATTATCAAATCCTTCCTTATTTCCAGCTCGTAGATGTGTTTATATTTGCGCGGGCACAAACAATTATGCCAGCATAACAAACTGATAGAAAAACATCTATATGAAAAAAACTTTACTTTTATTTTTGTTTTTATTGCCTTTTTTCGGGATTTCTCAAACCGATTTGGTTAAATGGAATGCTGTTAATGGTGAGTACTCACCTACAACCAATGCCAATGTTAACGCAGAAAATATTAAAGCTTTTGGCGGTATAACAATAGGTATTCTAGATTATTCAGGTGAAAATAAATTTTATCAAACAGGAGGCTGGCCAGATCCTTCTTTTAATAGCGGAGAGTATGATAGCTCAAAATATATTTCCTTGGAATTTGCGCCAAATACAGGATATAATCTTGATTTAACAACTTTCAGTTTTGAATGTAAATCAGAAGGTGGAAGTGGACAAAAATTTAGAGTTAAGTGCTCAACAGATATCAACTTTTCAACAGGTGTATATGACTTAATTGGAGAAACCTCAAGCTCTCCCTCAGACTGGATTTTTTACAGCGGCAATTTTCCCTCTACATTAAAAACAGTCTCTCCTGACAAAAAAATGTACATTCGAATTTACGCTTATCATACATACAACAATTTCCAAATAAAAATTGGTTCAATTGCTGCTAATGGTGGTGCAACTGTAAAAGGTACAGTTTCTCCTTACAGTAATGTATTAATTGCAAGAGATGATAATGCCACAAGTATTAAAGATAACTTTTCTTATATAGATGTAATTTCAAATGATATTATAACGTCAAGCTCAAAACCAGTTACTACTGTAGAAATCGCGTCTCAATCAGCAAATGGAAAAGCAGAAGTAACTTCAGATAATAAAATAAAATTTACTCCTACCGTTGGCTTTACAGGAACAACTTCATTTACATACACCAGCGGAGATGGATCAACAACTTCAACAGCAACGGTATATGTAACAGTAAATGCTCCTACAATTTCTGATTTAGTTAAATGGAATAATCCAAATGGTGTTCCAACTATTTACGCTCCAGCGAATACCGTTAACGCAGGTGATTTGACAGGACCAACTAACGAGTTATTAAACACGCCAAATCAAGGTTTTAAAGGAAATCAATGGACGACACAGTTTAGCATTGACGAATCAAAATACTTTGAATTCACAACTTCAGCTCAAGCAGGACATAAGATCAAATTAAATCGCTTTAATTTTACTTATAATCAAGATCCAAGTCAAAACGTAACCAGATATCAGGTACGTTATTCTAAGGATAATTTTGCTACTAGCTATTTATTAGTAGACGAAGCAGCAAATGCAAATGCAACGGATAAATTTTTAGATTTATCCAACATTACATTATATCCTAATGAGAAAATAACAATTCGAATTTATGGTTATAAATTAAAACCAAACACTTATGATGCTCCATTATTTTTAGCCAATAGCAACACTTATGGATCAGGAACTACTCCCACAATTACTGGAACGGTTTTAAATTATGATGCTGCAGATTTAAATGCAAATGATGATCTTGTTTCAACACAAGAAAAAAGAGCAATTGCATTTGATCCATTAGCAAATGACACACACACTAGTGGCGCAACAATTACCTTTACTCAACCTACAGGAGGAACAGTTACCGCAAATGGTACTATCTTGACATTTACGCCTGCAGAAACATTTAAAGGCACAACTTCATTTACTTATACGTTAACAAAGGGAACTCAAACTTCTACTGCAACCGTGGTAGTTTATGTAGATGACCTTACTCCAAGATTAATTATTTGGAATGGTGCTGTACAAACTCCAAAAGCAGTAGTTACAAATCCGTATATAACAGGAAATGATCTTAGTGTAGGTGGAACTGGAAGTTATTTAGAAATATATGATAATAAATTCCTTATCAAAGGTCTCGAAAACGGAGGTTCGACAGCCGAAAACTTAACAAACTATATACAGGTAAGTGTAGCACCTAAACAAAATTACAATCTCACATTAACACAGTTTAAATTTATATATAACACAACTGCAGATCAAGGAGTTTCTACTTTTGAGGTACGTTATTCTAAAGATCCTACTTTTGCTGACAAGGGTACTATTTTATTAGGACCTACAACTACAGTTAAAAATGCGGATAGAGAAGTTACAATGAATTTCCCTACTGGCACAAGAGTTTCAAGTAACAAAAATGAAACTTTGTATATCAGAATATATCCATATGGTATTTTAAATCAGTCTTATAGTTATTTTAGCATTGTAAATGGTTATGGTGGCGATATCGGCCCAACCATTAGTGGTATTGTAGAACCGTCAAACATAATCACTGCAGTTGCAGATGTTGCAAAAACGAGTACCAATACTGCTGTTGATATTCCGATTTTAGCAAATGATGAGAACTATACCCCGTTGGCCTCTATAACAGCAACTCAGCCAACTATTGGCGGATCTGTTACGGTTAATGACAAAACCAATGTTACTTTTACTCCTACACCAGGTTTTACTGGAACATCAACATTTGACTATACTATTTTCAATGGTTTAAATTATTCAACTGCTTCTGTAACAGTAACAGTAAAATGTGAAGCTCCAGGAAACCAAATTGATTTTGGTCAAAACCAATGGACTGGATACGTTTATAAATTAACTAACAATGCTACAATTCCTCCAAATATTACTTTATCAGGTTTACCAGATCCTAATATTGCAACCTACATCGGAAGAGTAACAGAAAATAAAAACTTCGACAGGGATATGGGCGATGGTGGGCCTAGTGGTCTTACTACAGAGATTCCTTGCGAAGCAGCTCCTACAGATCGTTTCTTCATACGTTATAAAATGCATGTTGATATTACAGAAGCTGGAAATTATCGTTTTGATCTTGGAAGTGATGATGGAGTGAGGCTTTTTATAAACAATAATGAAGTTTTGTCAAGATGGGGGAACCGTGGCTATGCAACCGATTCTTATTCACAACATTTAGATGCAGGTAGTTACGATTTTATTCTTGAATATTATGAAGATGGTGGATTAGCTAGAAATTCTTTCTTCTTTGGTTTACCAGTAGGAGATCCATCTGAATATGGAGACAAAGTTTGGAACGTTTATGGTTATGCAAATAACGATATCACATTAGGCAATGTTAGATATGCAGGTTATTATGTAGATCCTAATCTTAATCCTTATTCAACGAATTATTGGCCAAAAGACAAATCGCCTTCTAGTGCTACAATTTGGCAAGGTGTTCAGGTGCCTAACGACAACTTTACAGTAGTTTACAAACGTAAAGGTTTTGAGTGTGGACGCTATCAAATACAGCATGTAAATCACGATGATATTGTTGAAATTTATATTGATGGGCAAAAGGTATTTTACAATGATGTTTGGAATAGTCCTTCATTCCCAATAAATAATGGAAAACTATATGCCTTAAACAGCGAATCACTAGTAGAGATTCGCTTACAAGAGAATGGTGGTGATGCAAATCTTAGCATTGAATTTAACAAAACCAATGTTAACTACACAAACGGACTTGGTGATGAGTCTGGAAGTAATCTTGTTGTGAATAGTTCTCAAACGTTGAGTTCAGACCTTAAGGTATGTTCTTGTACTGTTAATGCCAACTATACTTTAACAGTTCCTAAAGATGTTACGCTAACAGTAGATGAAACCATTAATGTAGCAGATGGAGGAAAATTACTGATCCTTGATGGCGGATCGCTAATGCAAACAAGCACAAGCAAATCAATGTTTACTGGAAATTCAACTGCATTTGAAATTCAGAGAACAGCATCTGTACGTCGTTATGACTTTACCTATTGGTCAATGCCGGTTACAAAAGCAGGATTTAAAATGAAACACTTATCGCCAAATACTTTAGCAGACAAATATTTCTATTTTGATACTGCTGTAGGAAACTGGGCGTTAGATTATAATGGTGAAATGGATATGTTGACTGGTATAGGTTATAACATCAGGGCTCCTCAGGATCATGACCTTACAACTGCATCTGATTTTATTGGCAAGTTTACAGGAACACCTAATAATGGAGATATCCCTACAGCTGTTGCAGCAGGAAAATGGAACCTGATCGGAAACCCTTATCCTTCTGCAATAGATGCAGATCAATTCCTTGATGAAAATGATGGAGTTGGTGCATTGTATTTCTGGGCACATGCAAACCTTCCAGTTAATGATGGTACTGACATATACTATCGTTACAAAGACGATTTTGTAACTTATAATGGTTTAGGAACCGCAGGTCCAGCACCTTTTGACGGATATATTGCTGCGGCGCAAGGTTTCATTATAAAAGCTCCTACCGCAACTATAAACTTTAACAACGGTCAACGTAGATCAGGAAACAATACAAAGTTTTTCAAAACAGCTAAAACAACTGTAGAAAAACATCGTCTATGGCTGAATTTTTCAAATGCAGCAGGAGATGTGAAACAAATTCTAGTAGGATATGCTCAGGGAGCGACAAATGCTTTAGACACCAATTTTGATGCTACCTCAATGGCTGCAAGTGGTTCAATTGATTTTTACAGTATCAATAGTTCTAAAAAATTAGTGATACAGGGTCGCGCATGGCCTTTTGTAAAAACCGATGTGGTTACTTTTGGATATATGGCAGCCAGCAAAGGAGATTATACTATTTCGATCAATAAGGCAGACGGTATATTTAATGAAGACCAAGAAGTGTTCCTGCACGATAAAACTACCGGAAAAATGACCAATCTGCGTCTTGAAAATTATAAATTCACATCAGAAGCTGGAACATTTAACAGCCGTTTTGTAATCCGTTATGTGAATACTACTTTAGGAACAGATGATTTTGAAAATGTAGAAAATGGTGTTTTCGTTTCTGTTAAATCTAAAATTGTAAACGTAAAATCCTATACGGAAAACATTAGTGAAGTACAGATTTACAATATCGCAGGACAGACTCTTTATTCTAAAAATAAAATTAATTCTAATGAATTACAGATCTCAAATTTACTATCTGACAATCAAGTTTTAATAGTAAAAGTTATTTTAGAAAATGGCGCTGTAGTCACGAAGAAGATCATTTTTAATTAATACTATATAACATTCAAATCCGGCATATAATCAATGTCGGATTTTTTAATATTTAAAAAAAATACAACTATTTAGAAAAAGCACCCAAAAAAAACAGCCCCATTATCAACCAATCTTAACCGCAAAACTTCATGAGCACAAAAAAGCCATCGAATTTCCGTTCTTTATCATTAAAAAAAATCAGTATTCTGTTTTTTTTAATATCACTAAAAATTACAAGCCAAAGCAATACGATTACCAGAATCCATACCGACTGGAATAGAAGTGGAACTGGTTATTGGACTTCAAACAGTGCAACAGGATCAAACAACCGCCCAAATCGAGAAAATAATCTTCTAGCATTTGAATGGAGAGGCAAGACCTTCTCAACTGGTGTCGACGATGCTAAACTAACTGCCAACACTGTCACTTTTGACGCACAACGGTATAGAGCCTTAAAAATTCAAACCCTAGCATTTAATCAGGACACCTTCTTCCTACAAGGTTCAATGATTGACGAATCTGCAAGCGCAACAATATTAACTCCTGCTATGGCAGGTACCAGTGCATCAGGAGCTGAACTTGCTTCAAGGCTTACCGACGGTGCAAACGGTTTAAGTTTAGGAACTGGTGTTGCCAATATTGCTCCCGGCACAGCAGAATTCAAAATCGGAACAAACAATTTAAATTTAACTGGAATAAATGATGATATTCCAGACATATTAGTTACTCAGGTGGCAGCGCCTGGCGGAGCAGATATATTCAAATTTGTGGATGCTTCAGGTCACACCGTAGGAAATGAAATCTCTGTAAATTTTGGTTCAGTTTCCGTTATCGGAACTTATAGTTTAGACCTTTTTAGAGCTAGTAATGGAGCTCCTGCTTTCGTTCCGGCAGATACACGTGATATACGAATGTTAGGTTTTGAGACGAGTTCTTTCGGTATCAACAGTACAAATGCGTCTCAAGTAGATCGTTTTGTAGTCGTTTTTTCTGGATCTTCCGACTGCGCTTTTATCGCTGTTAATACCAAATCTCTTAAGATTGCAGAGTTAAGCATGATCAAAAAAGCGACCTTATCATCTTGCGGTAAAGCGGGTGATGTTATTACTTATAATTTTGATATAAAGAATACTGGAGAAGTTCCTATTACTAATATCAGCGTTTCAGACCCTATGGCTGGAGTTGTATTTACTAATAATTCAATTGCCAGTTTAGAAGTAGGTGCAACTGCCACAATAAATGCAACTTACACCGTCACTGCTGCCGATGTTACTGCCGGAAGAATTGTAAATTCAGCTACAGTAGCAGGAACAGATCCTTCATTAAATACAGTTTCCGATATTTCGGGCGATGATTATAGCAATAATATACCAACCACTACAATTTTATTAGCGCCTCCTACTATTAGTGCCGTACATAACGTTACCTGCCCAAGTTCAGGAAGTATCGATTTATCAAATCTTCCTTCAACAGGAACTTGGCACATCACACAAACAGGACATGCGTCTGCAACTTATGATGGTACCGGACCAACATTTAACGTTCCGAATTTAACAGTTGGATCGTATTTTTTTAGAGTAAGTATTGATGGCTGTAATTCACCCACAACATCCAGTATTTCTATTATTGATGATTCTTCTACTACATGGACTTCTTCAGGCTGGTCAAATGGATCTCCGGGGTTAACCAAAAGAGCAATCATAAATTCTGCTGCTACACAACCTTTTACAACCAACACCACAGCTTGTTCATTAGTTATTAATGTACCGACTGGCACAGGAGACCCTAATGTTGTTATTCCTGAAGGGGTAACATTAACCATTACCAATGGGGTAACTTCTAACGGTAAACTGGTTTTTGAAAATGGTTCTAGTTTAGTACAGACTAATAATGTCACCAATACAGGTGAAATTGTATACAAAAGAAAAACTTCTGTGCGTCGATATGACTTTACCTATTGGTCAATGCCGGTGACAAAAGCAGGTTTTAAAATGAAAAATTTATCACCAAATACTTTAGCAGACAAATATTTCTATTTTGATTCTGCTGTAGGAAACTGGGCTTTAGATTATAATGGAGAAATGGACATGTTGACCGGTATAGGATATAATATCAGGGCTCCTCAAGATCATGACCTTACAACCGCATCTGATTTTTTTGGAAGATTTACAGGAGTTCCTAATAATGGAAATATCCCTACAGCTGTTGCAGCAGGAAAATGGAACATGATCGGAAACCCTTATCCTTCTGCGATAAGTGCTGCTCAGTTTCTTGCTGAAAATGATGGAGTTGGTGCATTATATTTCTGGGCACATGCAAACCTTCCGGTTAATGATGGTACTGACATATACTATCGTTACAAAGACGATTTTGTAACTTATAATGATTTAGGAACTGCAGGTCCAGCACCTTTTGACGGATATATTGCTGCGGCGCAAGGTTTCATTATAAAAGCACCTACCGCAACTATAAACTTTAACAACGGTCAACGTAGATCAGGAAACAATACAAAGTTTTTCAAAACAGCTGAATCAACTGTAGAAAAATATCGTTTATGGTTGAAATTTGCCAATACAACAGGCGATTTCAAACAAATTTTGGTAGGTTATGCCCAAGGAGCAACAAACAGCATAGACACCAATTTTGATGCTACTTCAATGGCAGCAAGTGGTTCGGTTGATTTTTACAGTATCAATAGTTCTAAAAAATTAGTGATACAGGGACGTGCATGGCCTTTTGTAAAAACCGATGTGGTTACTTTTGGATACATGGCTGCTAGTAAAGGAGATTATATAATTTCGATAGATCAGGCAGACGGTATATTTAACGAAAATCAGGAAGTATTCCTGCAGGATAAAACTACCGGAAAAATGACCAATCTGCGTCTTGAAAATTATAAATTCACATCAGAAGCTGGAACATTTAATAGCCGTTTTGTAATCCGTTACGTGAATACTACTTTAGGAACAGATGATTTTGAAAATATTGCAGACGGAGTATTGGTTGCTGTGAAAAACAAAATTATTAGCATTTCCTCTTCAAAAGAAGCAATTACCGACGTGACCGTTTACAATTTACTGGGACAGGAAGTTTTCACTAAAAAGAAAATCAATACTAATGAACTTGAAATTCCAAATTTAAAGACAGGAAATCAGGTTCTATTAGTAAAAACAACTCTTGAAAACGGATATATATCAACAAAAAAAATAATAATGAACTAGTTTTAAGTTCTACTATCAGCTAAAACAAAACCCATCAGATTTGATGGGTTTTGTTTTTTATTCTTCTTTTAATTCATCTATTACTTTTTTGATTTCTTTTGCAGATTTGCCGTAAAAATGACGTACCCACCATTCTACATAAAACCCCATAGAAAATAAGCTAAAAAGCACAATTGAAAACAATCCAAACAATTGGAAATTTGTAAACTCATTTGTAAAATAACCTGGAATTTTCGAAAAAGCATAATAAAAAATACCCACCAAATACAAAATCAGAAAAGGGGTCAGAGCAAAACCGAAAGTTTTGTAAAGTTCCATGTTAAGTCTAATATCAAAATACGTTTCATACAAACTGTCTTTTGTTTTGAGTGTTAAAGTGTTCAATCTTGTGTAAAATCGATAGAATTTTATCAAATAATAAGCACAGATAGCGACATATAAGCTAAACAACAAATAAAATAGAATATTCATTTTCTCAGGAAAATCATAAATCAAGGGAACAAATCCGAGAAAAGCAATGCAAACAATCTGATATTTAAATTCTCTTCTAAGATTTCTCTTTATTTTATCTAAAGGTGTATTGGCAGATTGAATTTTCTCTAGATTCGTTGGCAGTATAAAGTTTTCAGGTTTTTCATTGTTCCATGCATTTTGTATATCGTTAAAATCCATATCCTTGATTTTTAATAATTTCTTTTAATTTTTCTTTGGCTCTGTTTAATTTCACTCTCGCATTTCCTTCAGAAATTCCAAGATTCTGACCGATTTTTTTATGCGAAAAACCTTCTAGTTGATAAAATATAATGGCTTTGTCAATTTTCTCCAATTTACGGACCGCTTTATAAAAATGATCCAACTGACTTTCCTTTATATGTGAATCATCATCGTCTTCCTTAATGTTCTCCGAAGCAATTTCATATTTGTCTATTTTTCTTTTTTCTTTCTTTAAAAAAACAATTGCTGTATTTACGGCCACTCTATACATCCAGGTCGAAAACTGACTTTCATTCCGAAAAGAATCATATGACTTCCACAGCTGACAGATAATTTCCTGAAACAAATCCTGCTGATCGTCAGAAGTATCCATGTACATTTTCGAAACTTTATATAAAATCCCTTTATGGCATTCTATCCGATTCAAAAATTCTTGCTCTTTCTCTTTCAAAACAGATCTAGTTCATTACAGGTTTTACAGTATAACCTTCTTTTCTCAACAAATTAATAACACCATATTCACCACCTAAATGTCCTGCTCCAATAGCAAAGAAAACACTGTTTTGGTTAATTAAATCAGGCATTATCTTTACCCAGTTTACATTTCTATCGTCAAGAATCTGCTTTTTGGTTTTCTCACTTGTTACTTTTACATCTGTACTTAAAGCATACATAGCTTCGATATTCTCGGTTTTATAAGCATCAACTAATTCTATTGTTTCTGTTGCATTTGATTCTTCCAAAAGTTTTAAGATTTCATCGTTTGAATAAGCATTTTCTAGAATCTCAAATTGTGATTTAACGGTTTCAAGACCAGAAATCCCTATGTTTCTTTTTTTAGCTAAATCCGAAAATTCCATTTCATAAAACTTTAAATCTATACAACCGAAACTCTTAATAGAAATCAAACTCAAAACCGTTAGAAGACTAAAATTATCCACTTGCTGAACAGTCATTCCTGCTGTATTTTTCAAAATAGAATCCAATTTCGCTAATTGTTCTGGAGTCAATCTTTTACTCAATGGCTCTTTTCCCATTGCCAATTTCTGCATCTGACTCATTTCATTCGGATCCGTAAAATTGATTTCTAAAAATAATTTTTCTGAGTTATCGAATGCCTTTTTGGCTTTTTCAGACAAAAAATAATCTTGAGAACAAATCATGTGAATTGTTCCGTACAAATACGAAGATTTCTTAAGGCCTTTTCCTGAAACCTCCCATAAAAGTGAATTTTCAAGTTTTGGAGATTTCGATTGCCCTTTAAGATTAAAAGCAAAGAAGAATATAAATAAAACAGTAACTGACCTGAATAAAGTTTTCATAATTAATATAGATTGATTTGATTACGATGCGTAAGTATCAAAAATATCAAAACGTTACAAAAACTTTTATTTTTTAGAATTAAAAAATAAAATCTCGCACTAATTCCATAACCTGCTTAATCTCTTCTTGCGAATTATAACTATGAATACAAAAACGAAGACGTTCCTGACCTTCTGGAACTATTGGCGAGAGAATTGCCTGCACATCAAATCCTTTATCGTGAAGTTGTTCTGCTAGTTTTTTCAAGTTGTCAGTTCCAGGAACTATGGCAGAGTGGATAGCCGATTTACTATGCACAAACATTGGCTTTAAACCTAACAAATTTTTCTGCTGATTAAAAAATACAATGTTCTCACGGAGTTTTTCAATAGTGTTATTTTCAATTTCTAAATGCTGATAAGCTGTCAAAATTGTTGCAACAGCATGAGGAGATAAAGCTGTTGTATAAATAAAACTTCTTGCGAAATTTATCAGATATTCTCTGAGTTCAACTGATCCTAAAACCGCAGCACCCTGACAACCCAAAGCTTTTCCAAAAGTTATAATGCGTGCAAAAAATTTATCTTGTAATTGCAAGTGCTGAATTAGACCTTCTCCTTTTTCACCAAAAACGCCAACAGCATGGGCTTCATCAACAATTAAATAGCAATTGTATTTTTCTGAAAGAGAAACCAATTCTTCAAAATTTGGACTATCTCCATCCATAGAAAAAACACTTTCCGCTACAATGTAAATATTGGAATTAGGAAATCTAAGAATAAATTGTTCCAGATCTTCAAAGTCGTTATGAATAAAATGATAACACTGAGCAATTGATAACGCAATGCCGTCCTTAATCGAAGCATGACATAACTCATCATACAGAACTACATCATTTTCTTGCGGTACAGCGCTAAAAAAGCCCAGATTGGCACTGTAACCCGAATTAAAAATTAAAGCCGATTCTGCATCGTGAAACTGCGCTAAAAAATCTTCTGTAATTGAATAGAGAGAATGATTACCAGAAATCAGTCTAGAACCTGTAGCTCCGTTCTGAAACATATCGTTTTCCAGCAAACAAGCATGTGCGTTTTTAAAAATAACTTCCGATTTTGAAAAACCGATATAATCATTAGAAGAGAAATCTACCACATTATTAAAAACGGGCAGTTTGCGAAACGAGTTATTCTGTTTACAATTCTCTATTTTCTGTTTTAGATTTTCAGCTATTTTCATAAAGTAAAGTTACGCAATTGAAGTATCAACAAAACAAACAGCGGATGATTCAAATCCGCTGTTATAAATTTAACCTTTAAATTTCACTAATAAAAGGCGATTGTCTACTGTATTTTGAGACAATCATTTCTTCTATCATAAAATTTGAAATTTCCAGAGCAGAAATTTTATCTCCTAAACAATCTTCGAGATTGACATTTATTTCGAAATCATCATCTCTAAATTCGATAAAAGGAACACGAACCTGAGTCCAATTAACATCACTTTGCTCCAAAAGATCATACGCTTTTTGACGATCTTCCTGAATGATTGAAAAATTATTTTTCATCCAGTCCGTAGCCATC
Organism: Flavobacterium sp.; assembly: GCF_036405015.1. GTDB lineage: Bacteria > Bacteroidota > Bacteroidia > Flavobacteriales > Flavobacteriaceae > Flavobacterium. Next base: position 22,990 of record NZ_DASWYK010000169.1, read on the forward strand.
AGTGTTTTTGGACTTTTCTTATCAAAAGGAGTATCAATATTAAGTCCAGCGAGCAGAACATAACGTTCGATTTGATGTTCTTTCATCACATCCAGAATATACTTTGTTACCAAACTTGCAACCAAAGGCTCCCCTTTTCTTTGTCCGATAGTACTCAACACGGCTTGACAGTCTTTTAAAAGTAATTTTATAGAATTAAAATCAAGAGCATCACCCTGAACGATTTCTATTTTTGGATTTTTAATCCCGAAGTTTTCTGGATTTCTGAGTAAAATTTTTAAACTAAATCCTTTTTTTAATAACTGGTTTACAAGATAATTTCCAGTTTTTCCACCGCCGCCAAGAACAGCAACTTTTGCTATATTTTTCATAAGTATTCTTTATAAAATTTGACATAATAAATTGCGCTTTACGAAGTATATAAAGCGAAACAGATAAAAGATTACTTCTCTTTTACCATTGTATCAATATTTTACAAAGAGATTTTAATACTTCAAAAGTAAGAAAATAAAAAAAGCCAGACAAAACTGTCTGGCTTTTTTGTTTATTGCTAAATTGTCTTAGTCAACTAAAACAATAATTTTATTGTCTTTCATCTCGATAGTTCCCGAGTTAATTTCCAAAGTATAAGTCTGGTCATTTACTTTCGTGAATTTCTCAGCTGCCTCTTTAGAGAAATTGAAGCTTGGAGCTGCAATTTTAACTGTTCCTTTTTCTAAAATAGAAACAATTGGAGCGTGATGATTCAAAATCTGAAAGCTTCCATTAACTCCTGGTAAAGTAACCGAAGTAACTTCTCCTGAAAATAATTTTGCTTCTGGTGATACTATTTCTAAAATCATATTTTTTAAGTTAGAAGTTATTTGTTAAAAGTTAAAAGTTACGAAACGTATAACCTTTAACTTCTAACTTTTAACTTTATTTTTATGCTTCAGCTAACATTTTCTCTCCAGCTTCGATTGCATCTTGAATAGAACCTTTCAAGTTGAAAGCTGCTTCTGGAAGGTGATCTAACTCACCATCGATGATCATGTTAAATCCTTTGATAGTATCTTTAATATCAACTAATACACCTGGGATACCTGTAAATTGCTCTGCTACGTGGAATGGCTGAGACAAGAAACGTTGTACACGACGTGCTCTAGATACTGCAAGTTTATCTTCTTCAGATAACTCCTCCATACCTAAGATAGCGATGATATCTTGTAATTGTTTGTATTTTTGAAGAATTTCTTTTACTCTTTGTGCACAGTTGTAGTGCTCATCTCCTAAGATGTGTGGAGTCAAAATTCTTGAAGTAGAATCTAACGGGTCAACCGCAGGATAGATACCTAACTCAGCAATTTTACGAGACAATACAGTTGTTGCATCTAAGTGCGCGAAAGTTGTAGCTGGCGCCGGGTCAGTTAAGTCATCCGCAGGAACGTAAACCGCTTGTACAGATGTAATAGATCCTTTGTTTGTAGATGTAATACGCTCTTGCATTGCACCCATCTCAGTTGCCAATGTTGGTTGGTAACCTACCGCAGATGGCATACGTCCTAAAAGTGCTGATACCTCAGAACCTGCTTGTGTAAAACGGAAGATGTTATCAACGAAGAATAATACGTCTTTTCCTTGATCAGATCCAGCTCCATCACGGAAATACTCAGCGATAGATAATCCTGAAAGTGCCACACGTGCACGAGCTCCAGGTGGCTCATTCATTTGTCCGAAAACGAAAGTAGCTTTAGACTCTCTCATTCCTGGCATATCTACTTTAGATAAATCCCATCCTCCATTTTCCATAGAGTGCATGAAATCATCACCGTATTTAATAATTCCTGACTCTAACATCTCACGAAGTAAGTCATTTCCTTCACGTGTTCTTTCACCTACTCCAGCGAATACTGAAAGTCCACCGTGACCTTTTGCGATATTGTTGATCAACTCCTGAATCAATACTGTTTTACCAACACCAGCACCACCAAACAATCCAATTTTACCTCCTTTTGCGTAAGGCTCGATCAAATCGATTACTTTGATACCTGTAAATAAAACTTCAGATGAAGTTGATAAATCTTCGAATTTTGGAGCTTGTCTGTGAATTGGCAAACCGTTTTCTCCAGTTTTTGGCAAATCACCTAAACCATCAATTGCATCTCCAACAACATTAAATAATCTTCCATATACATCTGGACCGATTGGCATTTGGATTGGATTTCCAGTTCCAACTACCTCATATCCTCTAGACAAACCGTCTGTAGAGTCCATAGAGATTGTACGAACAGTGTTTTCTCCAATGTGAGATTGTACTTCTAGAACTAAGATAGTTCCGTCTTTTTTAGTGACTTCTAGTGAATCATAAATTTTTGGAAGTTCAACATCTTTACCGTTGAAAACTACGTCTACTACTGGTCCAATGATTTGAGCAACTTTTCCTATTACTTTTGACATTACTTATGTATTTATTAAATAGCTATTTAGGTTTATCGAAAATACCTCTTTTTTCAGAGCGCAAAGATAATTTTTTAAAATATAAAATCAATTTTTTTTTCATAAAAAATACTACGATTTTGTTTGATTCATAAAACTTGTCTAAAAAATAACAAAAACAGCATTTTTTTAATAAAAGAAAAAAACCGCTTCATCTTAAAAATGAGCGGTTTTTTTAAAGTTAAAAGTAGTTTTAATTATAATTGTTTTGGAAACAAAACCTGATAATTTCCAATATCAACTCCTTTTAAGTTAGAACCGTATTTAGCATTGATCGCCTGAATAAATTTATTAGCAATAAAAGCATAACCTCTTGGTGTAGGATGAACTCCATCTAGAGAAAACATTCCTCCTGTAACAAATGTTGCTTTCAAAGTAAAACTATTCATTGTAATTCCGTTTACTGTATTCAAATCAGCCATAATAGTTTCTGCATCGACAATTGCCAAACCATTTGCTTCAGCAGCTGCTTTTATAGTTGCATTGTAAGCTGCAGTAGCAACTCCAATTTCTGCTACTTCAGAAGGAAGCAACACATATCTATCAGGCAAAGGAAAAGTAACTCCTAATTGTGATAACGAAGGAGAAGGCGAAGCAATTCCGTCAGCGGCAACAGTTGGCACCTTACCAATTCTACTAGAAGCACCTAAACAAATTAAATCTGTAGGCAATGCTTGCCTGGCTCTTCCAAAAATCTGTCCCATTGCTGTAGCAGTAGGAACATCTAATCCTCCACCAATTAAAACAGCTCTTAAATTCGCTGATAAATCAGGCAAAGTTTCATCTACAATTAATAATGGGTTATTTCCTGTTGATGCCAAAAGATTAATTCTGCTTCCTTGCCCTAAAAACGTCAAAGCGTTATGTAAAGGCCCATACAATTGCGCATTTAAAGTATTAACTAAACTAACTCCACCAGCACTTAAATTAGCTTGAGTAAGTTGATTGTATGCAATTACACGAAAATGTGGAAGAGTTGTAATAACAGGCAAATTAGCCACAACCCCTTTTCTTCCACCAGCAACAAGCTGCGCCACCAAAGCTTTATAAGCAGCATCAAAAGTTGCGGGAGGTGTTAATGGATTCACTGCCGGATCTCCACCAGCAGTTGCATAACCCAATTCATCATTTCCTCCAATCCACAAAGAGAAGAAAGTAGGATTCTGACTTAATGCATCTGCCAATACTGTAGTTGTATTACTCGAAGCAAAACGAGCAAAATAAGGATTTGCTGTTCCAGCAAGCACACCCGCAGGATTACCATAACCAGGCGCAAGCAAATGAAAACTTTTTGCCCCAGGAACTCCTAAGTTATTAAACGGCCCAGACAAACGCGCTGTAACTTCAGTAGTCGGAGTGCCCTCAACCGGAACAGGAGTAACGTTAAAATACAAACGCGGTCCGACTATAACATTTCCGCCCAATAACAATCCACCAATATTATCATTTGCCAAAGGAGTTTTAAATTCCCCACCTCCTACTAAAGCAAATTGCTGCGCTAAAATATTCGGATAAGCTCCTTCCTGCCCTTTAATAAACAAAGCATTATCACTAAACCCTGCAGCAAAAGAATCTCCTAATGCTACATATTTAGAAAAATCTGCGCTTCCGGCTGTCAAAGGCTTACCATCAGACGACTCCACAGGAGCAGTCGCATCATCATCACTATTACAAGCCATAAAGGTTAACGAAACCAATAAAAGCCATTTGAAATTTTTTATCATAACTTATACTTTTTATAATTATCTGCTTCTAAAAAGATATCTTCAGAAACATCAATAATGAATTTGACTAGAGTTAAAAATTCAATTATGGATTAATAGTCCAAGAAGCAAAATACTGCTGACCAATTAATCCTGCTCCAATAACTTGATAATATTCTTTACCACCAATATTAGCAGCTCCTAATTTTAAAACTGATTTTAATTTAGGAATTCCATAGTTAATCTGAGCATCAATTACTGTTGCAGATTTAATTATACCATCAGCAAAACCTGCTTGCCATAGATATTCACTATTCCATCTTCCACTAACACTAAATCCGAAATTTTTAAAAAGCTTATCATTTCCAATTGACATTTTAACCCTGTGTTTTGGTGTATTAAATCCAGCTTCAAAACTTGGATCTCTTTCTTGATCGAAATCAAATTGAGCATAATTATAATTAAGTCCCAACTCGAAATCAGCAATTACTTTTCTAGAAAGTCCAACTCCAAATCCTAACGAATGTATTTCTACATCAGAGTTTGTATACAATTGATATACTCTATATTCTCCGTTTTGAATCGCTCTTACAGACTGCACTCCTGCATCTGTTGTTCCAGCTGCAAGATTTGGATTATCCTGCGCTGTTCCATAATAAGGAGAAATCACATTTAAAGTACCAATGAAATTATTATAAATATTATAATACCCATTAAGATCTATCGACGTACCTTCAAAAACAGAACGATATCCAACTTCAAAGGCCTTTACCTCTTCAGGCTTTACCAAGTTTGCTCTTGATTTTTTCAACAAAGCCGCTGCCGCAATTGGATTGCTTCCTGCCATCGCTGAAAACGCGTTTACAGAACTTGCTATATACGAATTATTGTAAGCATCAACACCCGTCATATCTTTAGTTGCGTTTCCGTTGCTGTAAGACTGACCTTCTGCACTTAAATTAAATGTCTCGCTAAATCTTGTTAAGTTATCTGGAGCAGAACCAATCAACACCGCGCTACCAATATTAAATCCGATGTACTGATCTTGAGTCGATGGATTTCTAAAACCTGTCTGGAAAGATCCTCTGAAATTATGATTTCTCTTCTCTCCTCCCGAATACACCAAAGACAAACGTGGTGAAAAATTACCATCAAAGTTTTTAGATTTATCATAACGAAGTGAACCTGTAAATTTCAATCTGTCATCCATGAACTTCTTCATCAATTGAGCATAAGCACCGTATTCGTTATAATTGATCGGCCCGTTTGCATCTGTATAAATTCTTCCGTGAGAATTCAATTCATAAGCCCTAAAAGAACCCCCAACCTGAATTTCTGCAAATTTTATTACATCTTTAAAATTGTAGTTTGCATCCGAATGATAAATTTTAGAATTATCCACTAATTTTGACCCCGAAAGCACATCTGCCTCATTTATAACCTGATTAAATGCATTTTTAAATTCTGGTGTACCAGGCAAAAAACGACCTGTATCCGCAGTAGCTCTACCAGCAGCATGTGCTTGCTCTGGCGTCATTCCTGCCAAAGTTCCTTGAATATAAGCTCCAGCATATTGACCAAACCAAGTATTATCGTCTTTCCATTTTCTATTCACATTAATACCCGTAAAAATCATATCATAAGAATGCCCACCATCCTCTGAAGTCATATAACCTCTTACAAAAAAGTTCTTCCCTTTGAATTCTAACTTATGCTGTTGCATAAAAAAGTCATTCAAATAATATCTGTTTGCACCTTGATAAACTGCATTACCAGTACCAAATTTACTCTGCCAGATAATTTCCAATCTCTCATCTCCAAAAGGTCGGCCATGAAAAGAGAAATCAATTTTTGTGTTTGCAGCTTTATTATCCGTTAAGTCGATTTCATTATATCCTGTTCTACTCACAGTAGTACTTGGCAAAAGATTAGATGCACCAGCTGGAATTAACCCCAAAGCCTCCAACCTCAAACCAACCCCTTTTATATTGGTTGAAGCTTCGTCACCATACACATTGATACCATCATAACCAGGATTTGTTCTATCTATACCCGCTCTTGTTTTGTCATTATAATTTGTAGCATACCAATCTGTAGCTTCCATATAGGTAAAGTTGGCTTTGGCAGCAAAATACTTATTGAAAGCATGTGCGAAACGAATTCCGAAATCATAATACCCATTAGTCCCTGCAGCCTCTTGTGATGTCACACCGTATTTAAAATAAGTAGAAATACCTTGATTAGTAAACGGACTTTTACTCGTCATAAATAAAATTCCATTAAATGCATTTGCACCATATAACGCAGAAGAAGCACCAGGAAGAAGTTCCACACTTTGAACATCAATTTCAGAAACCCCTATCATATTTCCTAAAACGAAGTTCAATAACGGAGAAGAGTTATCCATACCATCTACCAACTGCATGAAACGAGTATTGGCAACAGTAGCAAAACCCCTTGTATTAATTGACTTAAAAGACATACTACTAGTATTCATCTGCACCTCTTTCATATTCTCCAAACCATCATAAAAAGAAGGAGAAGCTGTCCTTTTAATCTCCTGAATACCCATTCTTTCGATTGTTACAGGAGATTCCAAAACTCTTTCTGGAGTTCTGGAGGCAGAGACTACGATTTCATCCAATTTAGTCTCTTCATCTTTTAAAACTACATTCACTTTTTGATTTGCGGCAGTAACATTAACCGTTTTTGACTCAAATCCAACTGCAGAAACCTTTATAGAAAAAGGCAATTTTGCACTGGTGGTCAATTTGAACGATCCGTCGAAATCAGTAGAAGCACCACTATTTTCTCCGACAACAACAACATTAGCACCAGGAATAGATTGTTTGTTACCATCTGTAACCGAACCTGTTATTGTATTCTGCGCAAAAGATATTCCGCTGAACAACAACATAATTAGCAAGTAGACTCTCATTTGGGTTTAGTTTTTTCGTTAGTATATACAGCCAAAATAAGCAAATATTTTAATATGCATAAAAAAACGTTAAATAAAATTAATATTTAGCATCATTTTTTACAATATTTTAACTATTTGTTAATTCAATTTCTTAAAGTAAAATCAAAGAAAACAAGAAGAAAAACCAATATACTATGCATACATATAAATTTTTATCAAAAAATTGAAAAATTCATAAAAATACATATCCGAAAAAAAAATTTTGACAATAAAAAAAAAGCGAGACCTAAATCTCGCTTTTTTAACATATTTTATATCTAATAAAAAATCTATTCTACTGTAACCGACTTTGCTAAGTTACGTGGTTGATCCACATTACAACCTCTCATTACAGCAATATAATAAGAAAGCAATTGTAAAGGAATAGTTGTTACCAATGGAGACAATGCATCTGAAGTTTCAGGAATTTCGATAACATAATCTGCCAATTCACGAACCTGCACATCACCTTTTGTAACTACAGCAATAATTTTACCACTTCTTGATTTAATCTCTTGAATATTACTTACAATCTTATCATAATGTCCTTGTTTAGGAGCGATTACAATAACTGGCATATGCTCATCAATCAAAGCAATTGGACCGTGTTTCATTTCGGCAGCAGGATAACCTTCTGCATGGATATATGAAATCTCTTTTAACTTTAAAGCACCCTCTAAAGCTACTGGGAAATTATATCCTCTACCTAAATAAAGACAGTTTGGCGAATCTTTAAAAGCAGCAGCAATTTCTTTTGCTTTATCATTAGTTTCCAATACTTCAGCAACTTTTTCTGGAATAATTTCCAATTCCTGAAGATAAGTATGAAAATCTGTATTTGATAATGTTCCTTTTGCTTTTCCTAATCTTAAAGCAATCATAGTTAGAACAGTAATCTGAGTCGTAAATGCTTTTGTTGAAGCTACTCCAATTTCTGGTCCTGCGTGTGTATAAGCACCTGCATGACTTTCTCTCGAAATAGAAGAACCAACTACGTTACAAACACCAAATACAAATGCCCCATTTTCTTTAGCAAGTTTAATAGCCGCCATAGTATCTGCAGTCTCACCAGATTGCGAAATAGCTATAACAACATCATCTTTATTGATAATTGGGTTTCTGTATCTGAATTCAGAAGCATATTCTACTTCAACAGGAATACGGGTAAATTCTTCAAAAATATATTCTGCAACCAAACCTGCGTGCCATGAAGTTCCGCAAGCTACAATTAGAATACGTTTAGCATTTAAGAATTTCTCCAGATTATCCTCAACTCCAGCCATTTGAACGATTCCTTCATTTGCATGAAGTCTTCCTCTGTAAGTATCTTTAATAACACTTGGCTGTTCGTAGATTTCTTTTAGCATGAAATGATCATAACCTCCTTTTTCAATCTGCTCCAAGTTCATTTGAAGCTCCTGAATATAAGGATCTACTAAAGAGTCATCTTTAATTTTTCTAATTTTGATTGGCTTATGCAATCTGATATTAGCCATTTCGCCATCTTCCAAATACACTGCATTTGAAGTGTATTCAATAAACGGAGAGGCATCAGAAGCAACAAAATACTCGCCTTCTCCAACTCCAATTGCTAACGGGCTTCCTAATCTTGCCGCTACAAGTTCGTTTGGATTTTTTTTATCAAAAACAGCAATAGCATACGCTCCAACCACTTGGTTAAGTGCAACCTGAACCGCTTTACCTAATTTAATATTTTCTTTCTTTTGAACTTCTTCTATTAAATTAACTAAAACCTCTGTATCTGTATCTGACTTAAAAGTGTAACCTCTTTTGATCAACTCTTCTTTTAAGGGAGCATAATTCTCAATAATTCCGTTATGGATAATTACTAAATCTCCAGAGTTTGAAAGATGAGGGTGTGAATTTACATCGTTTGGAACACCATGTGTTGCCCAACGTGTATGTCCTATTCCAATACTTCCGTTTGTAGTAAAACCTTCAGTTGCTTTAGCTTCAAGATCCGAAACTTTACCTTTAGTTTTACAAAGCTTTATGCCCGACTCTTCGTCATATAGCATAACACCGGCACTATCATATCCCCTGTACTCAAGACGTTTTAATCCCTTGATTACAATAGGATATGCGTCTCTATGACCGATATATCCAACAATTCCACACATATATAATTATTAATTTGGTTTCGTGTAGTAGACCTGAAGCTTTACTTTTTTATCTGCAGCAGAAGCTTTTCCGCCATATAAAACAGTACCTAAAGGACTCATAACCGATGTTCTCGGCACTGTAGAAAAATACTCAATCGGATCTGTTTTTATCTGAATCCTATTCTTCAATGCATTAAGCAGAGTTGTTGGTGTACTTTGAGAAACAACCAAGCCTAAATCAACATTTTTTGCTGTTGTATCTTTTATAAGATTACGAATATGATTTGTTATTTTCAACTTATAATACTTCCCTTTCTTATTAGAATCAAGTGTAATTGATCCGCCAAGAACCGTTCCGTCAGTAGAATAATCCAGTAAAACAGTATTATTCGTCAAATCATACAAATAAACTCTTTGCGGTTCTTTGGTATTGGCCATCTTATCAGTATCAATATAAAAAATAAGATTCGCTTCGTTGACCTTCCAGTTACTCTTTCTAATAGTCTCTAGTTGCGCCGCAAATTCAGTAAGACGAATAACAGCTACAGATCCCTGACCTCCTTTTAAATAAAGTCGCTCATCACCCTCAGTACTATTTGCATTGGTTAAAGCACTTTGATAAGTAGCCTCTTTAGCATCTTGAAGAAAATTAGCTGTACTGGCAACTCCACCAGTCTCACCACTTTTAAAATTTATTAAAATCTCTTTATCTTCTGTTGTTTCTGGAGCATCAGTAGTTGACGCTGTTTTGGCTTTATATTTAATCGTGATCACCCCTTTAGTAAAATCAAGCAAAGCCATATTACTAGGAGAGCTTCCTGATTTTTCAACCATAAAATATAATCCTCTGAAATATTCCTGAAAAAGAGCTTCTGTAGAAAGTTTTGAGGCAGCTGCTGCTAAAATTTTATCCTGAAAAAATTGCTTGTCAAGATTTAAAGTCATCTGAGGAGCTGTTCTTTCAGTTGTTTTCACACCTTTATCATCAGTAACATCTTTTCTGATTTCATTAGAATCAAAAAAGAATTGTTCATTTTCATTAGTATCTGTTGAGTTATTCAGCAGCTTATCTTTTTTTGCAATACTAAAGAAATCATTATTTTGATCTGTGTAATAAAGCTGCGGCAATTGAGCGCCACCACTAAAATAACTGTTTCTCATCTGCATTGTTGACTCGTAAACACTTAATTTAAGCTTTCCTTTAGAATCTCCATAAATAGAATCTAAAACATACGTACTATTTCCGTCTGAGGCTGTTGTTTTACTTTTTATAAGATATGGAATCGTAAGCACTGCGCTTTCTATCACTGGAGATTCTCCAATTGTAGGCGCATAAGTTGCTAGTGCTACTTGCGTTACAAAATTAGCAGTAGTAGTACCAAACAAAGGATTATCATAAATACCCAACGCATTTACAGCCATAGTATTTGACTGAACTGGTGTAACTTCTTGATTAAAAGCTAAAACACTATAATCTTCCGGCTCAAGTCCAAAATGATCATCTCCAACTAAACCATCACCAATTGCATTAAAATCTTTGTCGCAAGAATATAAAAAAACAACAATTAAAGCTAAAAGAATTTTCTTAATAAAAGAAGTATTATACATGTTTTATAATAAAGTTAAAATTTAAAGTCCAAACGTTCTGTAGAAATTTGTATAAGCGTCAGCAAATGCATCTTTCGTGGCGAAAGGTAAAAAAGGTTTTCCTGAAGATTCTATAAATTTTGTTAAACTTGGAGAAACATTTTCTGACGCAATAATAACTCCATCAGAATGCAAGATGCTCGCTTTTAAAACGTTCTCGTAATTTGGCACTTCTAAATCTGATACAGCTTCATGAGGAACGCCATCAAATTTAACTTTATTTATCATTTCTAAATCCAGGTTTTCATCAAAAGACTGTCCGTAAACAGAGGTAATGATTTTGGTTTCAGAAAACAATGCTTCATGTTTGTAGTAGTGTTTCATGTAAATTGGAAGCATCGCTGCTAGCCATCCATGAACGTGAATGATATCTGGAACCCAGTTTAATTTTTTCACTGTTTCCACAACACCTTTTGCAAAGAAAATTGCTCTTTCGTCATTATCAGGATATAAAGCACCCTCTTCATCTGCGAAAGTTGCTTTACGTTTAAAATATTCATCATTATCAATAAAGTAAACCTGAATTCGCTCTTTCGGAATTGATGCTACTTTAATAATTAAAGGCATATCTAAGTCATTCACTACCAAATTCATCCCTGAAAGTCTGATCACTTCGTGTAATTGATGTCTTCTCTCATTGATATTCCCATATCTTGGCATGAAAATTCTTATCTGACCACCTTGATCATTAATCATTTTCGGAACGTCATAAGACATTAAAGAAACCTCATTTTCAGCCAAATAGGGCACGACTTCAGATGATACATATAATATCCTCTTATCTTTCATAATAGTATTTTACTTAATTTTTGGTAATAAAAACGTCGCAAAATTACAAAAATTTATGCAGTTTATAACTAATATATTATGTTTGCACTAAATTTTAATAATACCTCAATGCACATTTTCTACAGTAAAGCAGCTTTGATAGCCTATATTAAAACTATCAAAACCACAAATTCAACCATTGGATTTGTACCAACTATGGGGGCTTTACACCAAGGACATTTGGCTTTAATGCAACGTTCATTAAAAGAAAACGACGACACAGTTGTAAGTATTTTTGTCAATCCAACCCAATTTAACAATCCAGAAGATTTAGCAAAATATCCAAGAACTCTTGAAGAAGATATTAAGAAAATGCGTACATTAAGTGACAAAATCATTTTATACGCGCCTTCTGTCGAAGATATTTATGAAGGAAATACAGTTTCGCAAACTTTTGATTTCGACGGATTAGAAAATCAAATGGAAGGAAAATTCAGGCCAGGACACTTTAACGGAGTCGGAACTATTGTAAAACGTCTTTTCGAAATTGTTACACCAACCAATGCTTATTTTGGAGAAAAGGATTTTCAGCAGCTTCAAATTGTTAAAAAATTAGTCGAAAAAACGAACTTACCTGTAAATATTGTAGGCTGTCCTATTTTTAGAGAAGAAAATCAACTTGCAATGAGTTCGAGAAACGAACGTTTAACAGCTGA
>NZ_DASWYK010000170.1:0-31591 GCF_036405015.1 Flavobacterium sp.
TGAATTTTTAAGAAAAGAAATTCTAGATCTAGCAGTAGGTGTCTGGAAAAAATCTGGTAGCCAGCCCGTTTGGTCAAGTACAGCTGTAAATAATGAAAATCCAACTAATGCGGATGAGTTTATTGAAATTAGTGAAAATGAAATTCTCTTTTTTGAAGTAGATAAAAAAACAAAAGAAAAGAAAATTTTAAAAAAAGAAAGTTTAGTTTACAATGATCAGAAAAGTGCAGTCTCTTTATTTTCAGAAATTGTACTTTCAGACGGAACAATTTGGAATTGTAGTCTGAACGAAAAAGCAGATGTCTTACATGTGATCAATGTCGCAGTCCAAACAGAACAAGGTGTAGAGAAAATTAATACCGATAATTTAGAAACGTATTATGTTAAGATATAATGAAAAGGGAATCTGAGGATTCCCTTTTTTTCTAGATATACGCAAGAATGATAACCAGATTTTTTTAAAATAGATTTTATTGGGTTGAATAAAAACAATCACAAGCAATTTGGATTGAATGATTTATCTGATTTATTTTTTTGTAATTTTTCTATACTAAAAGTATAAACAGAATCAGTTGTTTTTTTCCATTCAACAAATGAATTACTTTTGATCTACTTGAAAAGAGAACAATTATGGAAATTAAAAACATAAAAGCATCCGATACTTGGAAAATCAGACACGAAGTGATGTGGCCCGATCAGCCTTTTGAATTTGTTCAGTTAAAAGAAGATGATTTTGGATTGCATTACGGTGTTTTTATAGACAATCAGTTAGTTTCTATAGTTTCTTGTTTTATAACTGGAAACGAAATGCAGTTTAGAAAATTAGCCACTTTAGATTCTTTTCAGGGTAGAGGAATTGCTTCGGCATTATTAAATCATATTTTTGAAGCTGCGAAAGAAAAAGGAGTACAGAAAATCTGGTGCAATGCACGAAAAGAGAAAACAGCATTCTATGAAAAATTCGGAATGAAAGCTATTGGAGAAACTTTTACCAATGCCGGACATGAATTTATTATCATGCAAGTTTGTTTTTAAGTGTTTGTTTTTGAGTGTTTTATGTTGTTTTTGTCGTTCTAAAAGCTACATTTCTTAAATTTGTTTTAAAGTGAAAACGTTTTCGTTTACGATTCCATGTTAAGACTTTCTTATTTTATTTTTTTTATTCCAATCTTTTATTACTTTCGCACCCAAATGAGAAAGTTAATAGTATTTTTAGTATTCATGAATATGCTTCTGCTAGGCGGAGGTCAATATCTTAATGCAAATACTTTTGGCTTACCTCAACACCATAATCTTGAAAAGAAACATCGAGTTAAATTCACCAATCAAGATCGTGGATCTTCAACTATTGAAGATGCCACAGATGTTGATATCGAAGAAGACCTTCTGGGAAATGATGATGTTGATGGACTTACGAATAAATTTTTTGCAGTTTCTTACAGTCTTGTAGAAGACTTATATCTGGCACTTTCAGATCAATCTGCTGCAAACGAAATCAATCGTTTTAAAATTTCTACGCCTTCTTTAGGGCATTCAAATCCTTTATACATTACTCAACGAGTATTAAGAATTTGATTTTAAAATATACATCGGTTGCCTAAGTTGCGATCCTGCATATCTTGTTGATGTATATTTTTTTCTTACTTCCGCTTATATGACAATTAAGGTCAGACTAGAGCTTACTGATGTTCCATTCCATCTTTAAGGAATCTTTGTATTCCAAGCATTCAATCGCTTAATTTCCATTTAAAAATCATGAAAAGAATCATCTTGTTCGCGGGCTTTATGGCCGCGGTGTGCTTAACCAGTTGTACACAAAAAAAAGAAGAAAAAGAAGAAGCGGAAAAGTTCACTGTAACTAATCCGGTAAAAATTGATACTTCGTTTACGAAGGAATATGTTTCGCAGATTCGATCTGTTAGAAACATCGAAATCCGTGCCCAGGAAAAAGGGTTTTTACAAAACATTTATGTTGATGAAGGACAGTTTGTAAAAAAAGGACAATTGTTGTTCAAAATTATGCCAAACATGTACCAGTCTGAATTGTTAAAAGCGCAGGCTGAACAAAAATCAGTAGAAATCGAATTGCAAAATTCAAAACTTTTAGCTGATAAAAATATCGTTTCTAAAAACGAATTAAGTTCGGCTCAAGCAAAATTACAGTCTGCAAAAGCAGAAGTGGCATTGGCAAAACTACATTTATCATTCACAGAAATCAGAGCTCCATTTGACGGAACAATTGACAGAATTCCATTAAAACTAGGAAGTTTAATTGATGAAGGAGAATTGTTGACTAGCCTTTCAGACAACAGTCAAATGTTTGCTTATTTCAATGTTTCGGAACCAGAATACATTAGTTATGAAACTAATATTAAAGACCGTGCAGATAACAAAGTGAATTTAGTTTTGGCTAATGGAGATATTTTCAAAGACAAAGGAAATGTTGAAGTTATAGAAAGTGAATTCAATAATGAAACTGGAAATATTGCTTTCAGAGCAAGATTCCCTAATTCTAATAAGTTACTTAGAAACGGAGAAACAGGACAGGTTCAGATGAACGTTCCGTTAAAAAATGCGATCGTAATTCCGCAAAAAGCAACTTACGAAATTCAAGATAAGAAATATGTTTTTATAGTAGGTAAAGACAACAAAGTAAGTTCTAGAGAAATTACAATTACTGGAGAAATTCCTGATTTATACGTAATTAAGAGCGGTCTTACTGAAAATGATAAAATCTTACTTGAAGGGGTTCAGAAAGTAAAAGAAAACGACAAAATTAAATTTGATTACGAATCTCCAAAAGAGGTTATAAATCATTTACGTTTAAAAGCAGAATAGGTTTACTGGGTTTTAATCATTAAAAAATACAAAAATGTTTAATAAATTTATTCAAAGACCTGTTCTGTCGATAGTAATATCGTTGATTATTGTCTTTTTAGGGGTTTTGTCGGTATTGAGTTTACCAATTACCCAGTTCCCTACAATTTCGCCTCCAATGGTGAACGTTACTGCAGATTATCCGGGATCTAATGGTGAGTTGATGATCAAGGCAGTTGTTATTCCTTTGGAAAGAGCCTTAAACGGTGTTCCTGGAATGAAATATATGGCTTCTGATGCTGGTAATGATGGTGAGGCAACAATTAAAGTTGTTTTCAATCTAGGAACAGATCCGAACCAAGCTGCTATTAACGTTCAAAACCGTGTGGCTTCGGTTACTAATAAACTTCCTCCTTTGGTAATTCGTGAGGGTATCAAAATTACGCGAGAAGTACCGAGTATGTTGATGTACGTGAACCTTTACAGTACAGACAAAAATACCGATATGAAGTTCTTGTACAACTACGCTGATATCAACGTACTTTCTGAATTGAAAAGGGTAAATGGTATTGGTTCTGGAGATATCTTAGGAACACGTGAATATGCAATGCGTATTTGGTTAAAACCAGATCGTATGTTGGCTTATAAAATTTCTGCTGATGAAGTAATGGAAGCATTATCTAGTCAGAGTTTGGAAGCTTCTCCAGGTAAAACAGGAGAAAGTTCTGGTAAACGTTCTCAAGCATTTGAATATGTATTAAAATATTCTGGACGTTTTACAACAAAAGAACAATACGAGAACATTGTAGTAAAAGCAAATCCAAACGGAGAACTTTTAAGATTGAAAGATGTTGCAAAAGTTGAATTTGGAAGCTCGATGTATGATATCTATTCTAATTTGAATGGAAGACCATCTGCAGCAATCGTTTTAAAACAATCTTTTGGTAGTAATGCGAATCAAGTTATTGAAGAAGTAAAAGCGAAACTGGAAAAAATCAAACAAAGATTTCCAAAAGGAATGGATTACGAAATCTCGTATGACGTTTCTAAATTCCTTGATGCTTCTATCGAAAAAGTAATTCACACTTTAGTTGAAGCATTTATTCTGGTAGGTTTAGTAGTATTCCTTTTCTTAGGAGATTGGCGTTCTACAGTTATTCCGGCAATTGCGGTTCCTGTATCGTTGGTAGGAACGTTTATATTCATGACATTCTTCGATATTTCGTTGAACTTAATTACGTTATTTGCTCTAGTATTGGCAATTGGGGTCGTCGTCGATGATGCGATTGTAGTTATCGAGGCCGTCCATGCCAAGATGGAAGAGGAACATCTGTCGCCATTTAAAGCAACTAAGAAAGCAATGCATGAAATCGCGGGGGCAATTATTGCTATTACCTTTCTTATGGCGGCAGTATTTATTCCAGTAGCTTTTATGTCGGGGCCTGTTGGAGTATTCTATAGACAGTTTTCTGTAACAATGGCAACTGCTATTATTCTTTCTGGTATTGTGGCTTTGACTTTGACACCAGCGCTTTGTGCGATGATGTTGAAAAATAATCATGGAGTGCCTAAAAAGAAAACTCCAGCGAATAGATTTATTGATGCTTTCAACGAAAAATTCAATTTAGCACAAGGAAAATACCAAAACTTATTGGCTAAAATTGTAAACAGAAGAGTGGTTACGATTGTGGCTCTTTTGGTTTTCTGTGCTGGAACGTGGTTAATCAGCAGTTCGGTTCCTTCTGGATTTATTCCGAATGAGGATCAGGGAATGTTTTATGCTGTAATTCAGACACCGCCAGGCTCTTCTTTAGAAAGAACAAATAATATTGCAGAGCGCGTTCAAAAAATTGCAGAAGATATTGATGGAGTAAAATCGGTTTCTTCATTAGCAGGTTATGAGATTTTATCTGAAGGTACAGGAGCGAACTCAGGAACGTGTTTGGTTAACTTGAAAGATTGGAGCGACAGAAAAGAATCTGTTTTGGAGATCATGCATGAAATGGAGGAAAAATGTAAAGATATTACAGGAGCTAATATCGAATTCTTTCAACCACCTGCTGTACCAGGATATGGAGCTGCCGGAGGATTTGAGCTTCGTTTGTTAGATAAAACAGGTTCTGTAGATTATAAGAGAATGGAACAGGTTAACAACGATTTTGTGGCTGAATTAAACAAGCAACCGGAATTAACAAACGTATTCAGTTTCTATAGCTCTAGTTTCCCTCAATATATGATGAAAGTCGATAACGATTTGGCACAGCAAAAAGGTGTTTCTATCGAAAACGCTATGAACACGCTGTCAACTTTGGTGGGAAGTAACTACGAGATCAGTTTTATTAAATTCGGTATCAACTATAAAGTAATCGTTCAAGCTTCACCAGAATATCGTGCACAACCAGATGATATCTTAAAGTTGTACGTGAAAAATGACCGTGACGAAATGGTGCCGTTTTCTGCTTTTATGAAGTTAGAAAAAGTATACGGACTTTCCGAGATTACACGTCATAACATGTACACCTCAACACAAATCAGTGGTTCGCCAGCAGCAGGTTATAGTTCAGGAACTGCGATTAAGGTGATTCAGAAAATAGCAGCCGAAAAATTACCAAGAGGATATGACATTGACTGGGCAGGTATTTCTGCCGATGAGGTAGCACAAGGTAATCAGGCAATTTGGGTATTCTTAATCTGTTTAGGATTCGTTTACTTGGTATTAGCGGCGCAGTATGAAAGTTTTATTCTGCCATTATCTGTAATTCTTTCGTTACCTGCGGGTATTTTCGGAGCTTTCTTTTTATTGAAATTAACAGGATTAGAAAACAACATTTATGCTCAAGTTGCCATGGTAATGCTTATCGGTTTATTAGGTAAGAATGCCGTACTGATTGTAGAGTTTGCGATTCAGAGACACGCAGCAGGAAAATCTGTTTTAGATGCAGCGATGGAAGGAGCAAAAGCTAGGTTCCGTCCAATTTTGATGACTTCATTTGCTTTCATTGCAGGTTTATTACCACTTGCATTTGCTACAGGTCCTGGTAAAATTGGAAATAGAACTATTGGTACCGCAGCAGCAGGAGGTATGCTTATCGGAACAATCTGCGGGGTCTTTGTAATTCCGGGATTGTATTTCATATTTGCTAAGATTGCCGAGAAACACAAACTGGTAAAACATGAAGAAGAAAATCCATTAACAGAAGAAATTGATAACAATCATGTATAAAGTTAAATCATATCAATATAGTATTGCATTAGCTGTATGTCTAGCAGTTGCAGGGTGTAAAACCCCTGCACCTGAGGCAGCAGTAACGACAAGTACACCTGTTCCTAATTCGTTTGGGCAAACAGCTCAAACGCAGGATGCAAACAACAACACAGCTTCTTTGGCTTGGAAAGATTACTTTAAAGATCAAAACCTCATCGATTTAATTGATGTGGCACTTAAAAATAATCAGGAACTAAATATCACTTTGCAGGAAATCGAAATCGCAAAGAATGATATTCGTGTAAAAAAAGGACTTTTACTACCAACTGCTGGTTTACGAGCTGGAGCTGGAGTAGAAAAAGTAGGTAGATACACAAGTCAAGGTGCGGGTGATGCTACAACTGAAATCAAACCAGGTGTTGAAACTCCAGATCCATTAGGAGATTTCACCATTTCGGCTTATGCAAACTGGGAAGTCGATATCTGGAAAAAACTTCGTAATTCTAAAAAAGCTGCTTTAAACAGATATTTAGCTACTGTTGAAGGTAAAAACTTTGTGATTACAAACCTTATTGCTGAAGTTGCCGATTCTTATTACGAATTAATGGCTTTAGACAATCAGTTGGATATTGTAAAACAAACCATCAAATTGCAGACCAACGCTTTAGAAATTGTAAAAGTTCAAAAACAAGCTGCAAGAGCAACGGAACTAGGAGTTAAGAAATTTGAAGCAGAGGTTTTGACTTCACAAAGTATGGAGTTTGATATTTTGCAGCAAATTAAGGAAACTGAAAACAAAATCAACTTTTTGTTGGGTAGATATCCGCAGGAAATCAAAAGAACAAGTAATACTAATTTCTTAAGTCTTTTGCCAACCGCTGTAAGTTCTGGAATTCCATCTCAATTGTTAGAGAATCGTCCAGATATTAAACAAGCGGAATTAGAATTAGTTGCTTCAAAATTAGATGTGAAAGTTGCTCGCGCTGAGTTTTATCCTTCTTTGGATATTACGGCTGCAATTGGAGTAAATGCTTTTAAACCTTCTTATTTGTTTACAATGCCAGAATCTCTATTGTATTCATTGGCGGGAGATCTTGTGGCACCTTTAATTAACAGAAATGCAATCAAAGCGGAGTTTGCCAGTGCAAATGCGAGACAAATTCAAGCCTTATACAATTATGATCGTACAGTTTTAAATGCTTATTTAGAAGTGTCAAATCAAATGTCTAAGATTGAGAATCTTCAAAAAGGTTACGATCTTAAGTCAAAACAGGTTGATGCGTTGAATACGTCTATCGATGTGTCAAACGATTTGTTTAAATCGGCTAGAGTAGATTATTTTGAAGTTTTAATGACTCAAAGAGATGCTTTAGAAGCTAAATTAGAATTAATTGATACCAAAAAAGAACAGTTGAATGCTGCAGTTCATGTTTACAGAGACTTGGGCGGCGGATGGAAATAATTTTGCCAATTAATTTGTAGAGAAAAAAGCCTTTCAGGAGTAAAATTCTGAAAGGCTTTTTTATTGTTAACCAATAAAGAAATGCGTAATCTAGTTTTAACACATAGAAACATAGATTTTTATTGGATTCTGTTTAAGATTATAGAAAAAGCAAGCTTTCACACATAGCGGTATGTGTTTAAAACTTTCGCATAAAGGTTTATCACGATTAAAGAACCGTTACTTGTTTTTTGTATGGTTTTAATATTTCTTCGTCTGGCGAAATATTGGTAACTAAAACGTCGATGTCTTTTAAATGAGAAACAAAATAAGTTTCTGCTGTATCAATTTTTTCGCTTGAACCTAAAGCGAGTATAAAATTCGAATTCTGAATCATATTCTTTTTGATCTGAGCATCATCATATAAAATTCCAGTAAGACCACGTTCATGATGAATTCCACAAGTTCCCAAAATACAGATATCGGCTCTGAAATTTCTGAAAAAGTCCAAAGATTCCATACTGGCAGTGGTAAAAGAGGTTTTACACATTTTTCCTCCTGCAAAAATCAATTCGATATTTGGTAAATCTTCCACTAAAACGGCAACAGGAAAACTATTTGTAATTACGGTCAATTTTAAATCATGCGGAAAACTGGCTACTAAAGCCAAAGAAGTTGTTCCTCCATCAATAAAAACTACTTGTCCGTCTTTTAGATACGAAATGGCTTTTTCGGCAATAATCTTTTTGTTTTCCAAATCGTGCTTTTCTCTTTTTCTATAATGAAGAGGCATAGGCGAAGGAGCAACCGCACCACCGCGAACTGCTTTTAAAAGTCCTTGATCTGAAAGCTCTTTTAAATCACGTCTGATCGTATCTTCTGAAACACTCAAGTATTCGCTTAATTCTATGGATGTTACGCGGTGTTCTTTAGATAAATATTCTAAAATAGTCTGCTGGCGTTCTTCTTTTTTCATCTTATTTGCAGTTTAATACCGCAAAAATAAGTTAAAAATTGTAATTATTTGCAACTTATTGCAATTTTTGCATAATTTTACCGCAAAATAATTTTACAATGAAAAAGAAAACAATTGCAATCGACATGGACGGTGTATTAGCTGATGTTGAATTACAGATAATAGAGCATTACAACAAAGCGTACGGAACTCATTTAACAAAAGAGAGCATTCAAGGATTAAGCGAAGAAGAAGCTTTTAACGGAAGAGAACTGATGCTTGATATCGTAAAAAAAGAAAATTTTTTCAGAACATTGCCGGTAATGGCCGATGCTGTGGAAAGTGTACGAGAATTACAGAAAAATTTTGAAATTTATATCGTTTCTGCAGCTACAGAATTTCCACTTTCTCTTGCTGAAAAAGTGGCTTGGCTTGGCGAACATTTTCCTTTTATCGGGTGGGAAAATATCGTTTTATGCGGAAGTAAATCCATTATCAAAACAGATTATTTAATTGACGATCATTGTAAAAATTTGGATTATTGCATTGGTAAACCTATTATGTTTACAGCATTTCATAATATAAATCAGACGCATCACTTGAGGGTAAACAACTGGAAAGAAGCAGTTGCCGTTTTAAACGAAACATTATAGCTTAAAAGGTTATAATTTTATTGTTTTTTGAAGAGAAAAGCCTTTCGGATAATTCTGAAAGGCTTTTTATTTTTTAATCAAGAATTGAGCTTTAGTTTACGTTTGCTCAGGCATTGCTATTTTTACCTTAAATCCTTTATTTGGTTCAGTGTCAATATCAATTGATCCATTAACCGCGAGGATTCGGTTTGCCATGTTTTGAAGACCATTTTTTATAATGGTATTTTTTTCGCAGCCTTTACCATTGTCGGTATAATTTATAAAAATTGATTTTAAATCACTATCAAATTTTATCACTACCAAATTTGCTTCGCTGTGTTTTTTCATATTGACCATTAATTCCTGTAAAATACGGCTAATGGTAATCTTTTTCATCTCATCGATAGCTTCCCAATTTATTTGTTCGATATTGGTCACCATAATATTTCTTTCACGTGTATTATACGCTGAAAGCATTTCTTTTATACTGTGGGTGAAATTTACTCCGGTATCAATACTATTGTTTTCTCTCGAAATTCCTCTTACACGACCGTAAATGTCATCTAATTTTTGAAGTAAATTCTCTTTGGTATTTTCAGTAGATAAAGGCTGAGATTCGGCAAAAGCAATAACCTGAAAAACATCATTAGCCAATTCATCATGAATTTTTTTTGCAATTCTTGTTTCGGTGTCGTATGATGTTTTTAATTCTATAGCCTTGTTTTTGTTTTTGTAATAACGAATTAGAATTGCAATTAAAACAACTAAAAAGAAAAAAACAATGACAAATACAATACGCATGTATTTGGCTCTGTCAAGAGATAATTGATTTTCTGCTTTTTCTAAACGAAGTTTTTCGTTTTCGTCTTTTTCTTTTTTAGAATCGTATTTGATTTTAGCAAACTTGTTTTTGAAGTTATTTCTAACTTTAATAATACTGTCATTTAATGTAAAATATCTTTGTACATAATGGGTCGTATTTGAACTATTATCATTTGAAATTAAAATTTGCAACGCTTCTAATCTTTCATCGACACTATTAAGTTTTGTGGCTGTCTTGTATGCCAAAAGAGCATTTTCGTCTGATTTCTTAATGTCTTTCTTTGAGTAATAATCGGCAAGATGAAGATAACTTTCTATGCTTCCATAACCATCTTTAATTTCGTTTTTTAATTGGAGAGCATTATCCATTAAATGAAATCCCTTTTCATCCATTCCAGTGTTAAAATAAGCATAGCCCAAATTATCTTGCATTCTGGCTTTAGAACGTTCTTTGGATTTATCCTTTATAAATTTTTCATCTAAAATAGATTCTAAGAGTTTAATTGCTTCATTGTACTTTTTTTGATGAATGTAAACTGCTGCAATATTGCTTAGAGGTGCTTGTTCACCTTCAGGACTTTCAGATTCTTTAACAGATTCTTTATAGTAAAAAATAGCATCATCATAAAGAGAAAGTTCTTTATCAGCAATTCCTAACGTATTGTTTATACAGCTGATGTGATCTTTCTTTTTAATATGAGGTAATGATTTAGCATAAGGTAATGCTTCAGTTACGGTTTCTTTACTACCATAGTAATCTCCATTGACTTGCTGGATACTAGCCATTTGAATAAGAACATAACTTATGTTGGCACTGTCTTTTAAAGTTTCGAAAAGCGCTTTTGATTTATTAAATTCATAAAAAGCGGTGTTAAAGTTTTCTTTTTGATAGTTTTCATCTGCTCTGTCCCGCAAAATAAGGGCCTCTTTTCGTACTTCTTCCGTATTAGAATTAATAGTCTTTTTTTCTTTACAGGAAAAAAAAGAAAGAAAGAGAATAAAATAAAAAAACGGGGACCGTAACATACAAATTTACTTTCCCCGAAAATAGTAATTAATTAGATACTAAAAATATATTTATTAAACTTATGGTTTCAATGGTGGTTTTGTACCATCACCAGGACCATCAGGCTTATCATCACCTACGTGAATAGGTTTTTTAATCTTTTCGATTTTAGTACCTGTTTGTGTCTCATACTCATCAGGAGTACAAGAAAATATCGTGAATATTAGCGCAAAAGCGATAAAAAGTATTAGTTTTTTCATTTTAATTTAATTTAGAAATTAGACATAGGTATGGCTGTCCGAAATTGATTCGGATCTTGTAATTGCGATACCAAAAATTGTTTTTGGGGAAGTAGAGTGTAGAACTGTAAGACGTAATTTATACTTCCCGAATAAACTCGGTCTTACGGTTTTCCACAATGTAAATTAGAACCAGTTTCATATTTTTGTTTTAGTCTGCAGACAAAACTTGAACTAATTTCTGATGCAAAGGAAAGGCAGTTTTAGATCACTGTAGATAAGGGATTCCCGGAATTCCTGCGTTTTCCCGGGATTCCCACGAATTCCCAATAAAATAAAAATGCAATGCCTTATTTTTTATTAAATGTTATTTAATTCTAAACCAATCTCTCTTATTATAGATGCAATAAGTCTGACAAAAGTTGGTCGAAGAGATTAAAAAAATATATAAAAAGTATACAATTGGAACAAAAATTGAAATTGCTGATAGCGGTTTAATTGTAGAAGTCGAAAATAAAGGCATATAAAAAAAGTTTTGGTGAAAAATGATACATAAAGGGTCAAAAGAAGTTCCTAAAAAAGACAAAATGAGTAATACATTAGAAGAATATAAAAAGGCGATTAAAATTAAATACGAGATCGAAAAAGAAGGCGAGTACTTCGATTATTTGTACAGTCCTTCTCGCGGAAAACTTCGCGACTTGTGCTGGATTATTTTCGAAAACAACCCGACCCAAGATGATTTAAATGTGTTTAAAAATTTATTGTGCTTAGATTTTGATCATACCAAAAAGAATAAGTTTAAGGAACAAAAAGATAAGTTTAGACCAATAGAGACCTTTTTTAAAGGAGAAACCGATCCGTCAAATATTGATGCTATAAATCTTGCAGCAATTTTGGTCGATTTTCAGCCTCGCCCTTTTAAAAAATTTAACGAGAAATGTAGAATTGAAGAAGCGAAACAAATTGAAAGTGTCGGCACGAATGTAATTGTAGAAAATGTTGGCATAGAAAAAAAAGTTTTGGTGAATAATGAACATGAAGAGTCAAAAGAGGTTCCTAAAAAAGGAAGTCTTTTGTTGAATCTGAAAGATCTATTTTCTAAAAAAGTGGCTCAGAAAATGTATCCTCGTAGAATAATTACGATTGCAGTTGGAGCAGTTGCTCTGGTGTCTTCTGCATGTTTATACTTTGTGCAGAAAAAAGATTAAATGGAAAAGCATTTTTAAAAATAAAATGCATGAAGTGGTAAAAAGAATAACTTTTTGAAGTGAAATTTGGGCTTTTAAATAGTGTGTTTCTCGCCATATATTTACTGTTATTTACACTATAAAGATAAGAAAAAAATCCCGTTAAACCTAATAAAAATCAGCTAAATAAGTGATTTTTTTGTCTTTTTTTTGGAAAAAAAATTACAACTGAAACTACTGATTTTAAAAGCCTCAAAACTTGCTTTTTTCCGACAGTTTGATTCTAATAAAATTAGTTATATTTATAAAAATTAAAAGTGATTTTGATATCGAAGTCATCTAGTAAAAAACAACTCTCATGAAAAAACTTGTACTATTATTAATTGTTTTAACCACTTTCGGTTGTAAAAAATATGTTGTCTCATTTGAACAGCCAACAGATAAGAAACTAGACAATTTGAAACTCGAAGTACTTCTAGATACAGAGAAAGTTAAAGATATTACCTTAAAAGCAACAGAAGCGATGCCTACTTATGAAACGGCGTCATTGTCGGTATCTGGAGAGGGGAAACACTTGCTTCAGGTTAAGGTTAATGACACGATATTTAATTATGAAGTAAAATATCCAGAGGAAAGATATATTCTTTTGACAGCACACCTAAAAAAGAATGGGAAAGTTCATATTGGAATCCTGAAACAGAATTATAAGTATAGACTCCGTTAAGATTTTTTAACCGCAAAAACGCAAAGAAAAACCGCAAAGTTCGCAAAGCTTTAATTAAGTCTAGCTTTGCGAACTTTGTGTTTTATGTAGATAATCTTAGAAAAAAACCTTGTGTCCTTTGCGGTTAAACAAAAGTAGATTAACCGCAAAGACACAAAGAAAAACCGCAAAGTTCGCAAAGCTTTAATTTAGTCTAGCCTTGCGAACTTTGCGTTTTTATATAGATAATCTTAGAAAAAAATCCTTGCGTCCTATGCGGTTAAACAAAAAGCAGATTAACCGCAAAGACACAAAGAAAAACCGCAAAGTTCGCAAAGCTTTAATTCAGTTTGGCTTTGCGAACTTTGCGTTTTATATAGATAATCTTAGAAAAAAATCCTTGCGTCCTTTGCGGTTAAACAAAAAGCAGATTAACCGCAAAGGCACAAAGAAAAACCGCAAAGCTTTAATTTAGTCTAGCTTTGCGAACTTTGCGGTTTATATAGATAATCTTAGGAAAAAAATCCTTGCGTCCTTTGCGGTTAAAAAAAACTCTTTTAAGATAAAAAGTCCTTAAACCATAATCCAGAATTTTTAATGGTTCGTTTCTGGGTTTCAAAATCGACATGAATTAATCCGAAACGAGCGTTGTAACCTTCGGCCCATTCAAAGTTATCGGTCAAACTCCAGACAAAGTATCCTTCAACGTTTAAACCGTCTTTTTTGGCTTTTAAAATTTGTTCTAAGTGATCCTGAATATAATGTGTTCTCTTTATATCGAATACTTTTCCGTTGGTTACTGTATCGGGAAAAGCAGCACCATTTTCTGTAATAATGATTTTTCGGATGCCTTCGTATTCATTAAACTTTTTAAGTACATGGTATAATGCCGGAGGATAAACTTCCCAGCCCATTTCAGTCGAAATTACATTTCGTTTTTCGGCACTAACTAATTCGGCACCAATGTAGGGAATCAGCATTGCTGATTTAACGATTTCTCTCGTGTAACATTGCAGACCTATAAAGTCAAAATCGAATGCAAGATTGTTGAGATCGTCTTCTAAAATATAACTATTCAGTTTTTTTAAAACAGGAAGATCTTTTTGCGGATACCCCAATCCTAAAATCGGTTCAATGAAAGTTCTGTTTAATAACGTATCGACACGTTTGGCAGCTTCAACATCTTTTTTGTTTTCTGTCGCAGGTTCGATATGAGTACAAGAAAATGTTGTTCCGATGTGAGCATGCGGAATTCTGTTTCGGATAATTTTTGCACCAGCAGCAGTTGCCAAAGTCACGTGATGCATGGCTTTTAGATAATTGGTAATTCCTTTTTTACCTGGAGCATGAATGCCCAAAAAATAACCAGCGCCAGTAAAAACTGAAGGTTCGTTAATCACCATCCAGTTTTTTACGCGGTCGCCGAAATGCTGCACACAAACTTCTACATATTCTGAAAACCAGGAAACCGATTCACGGTTGGTCCAGCCTCCTTTTAATTCGAGTTCGTGTGGTAAATCCCAATGATATAGTGTGATCCAAGGTTCGATTCCAGAAGCCAGAAGCGAATCTATAATTTTGTTGTAATAATCTATTCCCGCCTGATTTACTGGATGAATTCCGGTTGGCATAATTCGAGGCCAACTGATGGAGAATCTGAAATTTGGAATATTTAATTCGCGAATCAGATCAATATCAACTTGGTAAGAGTTATAGAAATCGCAGGCAGTTAGGGCATGATGTCCGTTTTTTATTTTTCCTTTTTGAGAAGTAAAAACATCCCAGATAGAAGAACCTTTTCCGTCAGAATCATGTGCTCCCTCAATTTGGAAAGCAGCGGTTGAAACACCCCACAAGAAATCTTCCCCAAATTGGTTTTTGTTCAAAAATGAGTTTTCAATTTTATTCATTCAATAAGACTTTCCTTTGTTTTTAAACGGTTTACTAGTGTAGGAAAGAAGATTGCATAGCTCTTAAAAAAAGCCATTCTTTGAATGATACCAGAAATTTTAGATTAAAGAATTTCATAACGATTAGTTTTATTTCAAATTACGAAAACTAATGTGAAATTATTGTAAAGTGATTATTATCAAATAATTAAATAAAAATGGGAAGATTGTCAATCTTCCCATCCACAAAGTGTCAAGCCTAGACCTTGAGCTTTTTTTATTGATGTTTTTACCGTTTCATGACTACAAGATCGTAAACCACGACAATTTTCATTGTAATGGTATTTTTTTGCACCAGTAGAACCACAGATATATACATTGGTTTCTGGCGCTCGAAATGAAGTTGCAAAAACAAAAAGTAGAAGTAAAGTATATTTCATCTGTTTATTTTTTATTGGACAATTAGTTGGTATTCGTTCCCTTTTTTATCAAGAGCTTTAAGTTTTCCGTGTGACACCCATTCGGTGTTAATCTCGATTTCGCCAATGCTGTCAATTTTCAATATTCCAGCACCGTATTTTCCTTCTGTATTAATGTTTCCAAAAACAGAATCTCCTTTAATGTTGATTCCTTTTACATCATAATTATATTTATAATGTCCTGGATTTCCTGTCCTGTATTCGTACTTATAAGTCGTATTTACATGATAGGTTTTTGACTCTTCAGGTGTAATCGTTTTGCGATCATCTGCTGTAATTGTCGTTTTATAAAATGAATTTATTGGTGGAGGTGGAGAAGCAGTAGCTTTTCTACAAGAATAAAATGTTACTAAAAAAAGTAAGATGAGGTAGTTTTTCTGCATAGGCGATTGGGGAGTTAGTTTGAGATTTAGAAAGTTTTATTTAAAATGATAAATCTAACTAGAATTAAGTTTTTTGAAATAAGTACTTATACGGGATTTAATTCTGTTTCGTAAAGAGCGATAGTTTCCAGTAATTCTTTTTCATATTGATAAATATCGTCAATAGAAGATATTGCGATTTTGCTTTCACTTTTATTATTATTGAAAAGGCTTAAATATTTTTTTCCTCCATTTAAATGAAGTCTGCAGAGAGGTTTTCGATTGTTGTCATCCAGTAATATTCCAAAATACGATTGCGTATCACGATATACGATTCTGCTGATTGGTAATTTGCGACGCAAAATGGCAACTACGATACGATAACCGTCAAGTTCTTCTTCGGTTGTAACAATTTTATTATCATCTTCAACAATATTGATTTCTTCATCTTGTTGTTTAATAGTTTCTTTAGTTAAAGCTGCATTCAAACGATCATTAATTTTATCATTAATGAATTGACTAACTGATTTTTGAACCAAATCTTTAAATTCATCAACCACTTTTTCAGTGAGTCTTCCTGTGTATATTTTACTTGCAAATAATTTTGTAAAATCGTTTGATGGACTTTCTAGTTCAGCATTAATAAGCTTTTTAATTTCTTTAATATATTTCAGTGAACTCGCATTGCTGACAATGTTATCGACATCAAAATTGGCCTTATGAAATTTTGCAATTTCGTTTATCGTATTCTCTTTTAGATTACAGATGTCAAATTCTAAAAATGGTTTTTCATCCATTTTGTTTTGATCATCCAAGTCAGTAAAGAACTGATAATTTATTCCGTTTGTTAAAAGTGCAAATCGGGTTTTTGTAACATGAAAATAACGGAATAATTGCGAGTTATGAACTGTTAGCTTTTCTTTCCAGCTTTTGCATTCTACAATTATAATAGGTTCTCCATTTTGAAAAATAGCATAATCAACTTTTTCACCTTTTTTTAATCCTAGATCTGCTGTAAATTCAGGCACAACTTCTAGCGGATTAAATGCATCATATCCAAGAATGTTTATAAATGGTAGTACAAAAGCATGTTTAGTAGATTCTTCTGTTTCAATTTTACTTTTTAGCTGATTTATTTTATCTGCTAATGATTTTAGTTGAATATTCATTTCCATAAGTCTGTAGTTTAAATTAATATTCAAATGTAAACTCAATCAAAACCAATATTTTATGGAAATCCGTAATGGTATAGAATTTTTAAATTATAATTTTTTTGAGATGGATTTAAATGGAAAAAAGAGGACAATGAAGTTCCTCTTTAAAAGACATGGTTTTTGTTTTTTATTCTTTTTTTAGAATAAAATTTTTAATGATTTTATCCATGTTAGAAGGTAAGTCTGCATTTTTAATTTCGAAATGTTTTATTTTCATTTCAGAAAACCATTTGGTCCAATAGGCTTTTATGATTTTTTCTTCAAACGGATTGTTCTTGCTTGGATTTATTCCTAAAACCAAGACTTCAAGATTTGATAAATCGGTATCAATTTTAATGAAACCAAAATTTTCCTTTTCAAATTTTTTCTGCCAATCATTTGTATTTAGACCATTTTGCTTAATTAGTTGAGGTGTCAAGTAACTCGATAAATTTCTGTCTTTAAACTGAGTTCCTTCATAAAACATATACCCATCTGTTAGGATTATTAAGATGTTCCTAAAATCCTTGTCAACACATTGATCTTGCACTTTGCTATCAAAAAAATTCCAAATATCTGAACCAATATATTTATCATCTTTAATTGCTGATTCATAAATAACCTCTGTTTTTGAAGAATAAGTATTGTTTATAGAATTCAGAAATTGTTTCGAGGCATTTTCTTTAGTAACATTAATTCTCAATTCTTTCGAAATAGAGTTAATTTTAGGATTTTCAGGTTCGGGATTAAAGAACAATTGCATTTTATCATCAATCTGTCTCATTCTTTTAGATTTTAAATGCTCTGTAAAAGCTTCTGAAACCGATTTTATATAACCTAAATCTCTTTGGTATATTTCCATAGTAGGATTTGGATTTTTTTTAAGACTTATTCGATCTGATAAATCTACTAGAATACTAATGTTGTAGTTTTCTGAAACAGAAGTTTTAATAGTATTTTGATTCTCTTCTTTCTTTGTTTCTTCCTTACATGAAAAAAATAAAATCAGTAGTAATGACACCAAAACTTTAAGTAAAATATTTTTCATAATATTAGTTTTTAAAATACACTAAATGCTGAAAATCTGGGTCAATTAGATTTAATCTTCCTAAATGTTCTTCTGATAAGTTTTCACAATTTTCAAGTAATTCTACTTTTTCTTTATGAGGCAAAGCTATTTCTGTGTTAATTGCCTGGAACCACCCTTCTTTATACTGATGATGATAATGAAGGTATTCTTTAACTGGGAAAACAAAGCCATCAATTTTCAATTGAAGTTCTGATATTTTACCATTTATAGTCACGATCTGTTCTTTAAAACCATTTATTTTGTTAACATAATCCGCTTTGAGTTTTTCAAGGTTAAGTAAATTTTCTTTTTTTCCTCGTATAAAAGCCCTGATTTTATCAATGTTTTCAAATTCTTTCATTACGAAATCAAATACAAGTCCCCAGATAATATAAACAACAAAACCTGCGAAAATGATCATCCAGAATTCTGGTTCGCCCAAAGCAATGTTTAGGTTATAAGGAGACGATTCGGTTGTTTTATTGAACTCATATATTTTTTTCTCAATGATATAAGCTAAAAGAGAATCAAACAAAAAAGTAATGGCAAATAGTGCCACAAGTCTGAAGATGTTTTTTATTCCTTTTCCTTTTTGAACCATATGAATTACATAGCCTAATCCCATAAAAACGAAAGGAATAGTTGTAACCAAAACTCCTTCAAGCCAGCTTGCTTTAAAAGCGTTTGTAAATGCATCAGCATCAAAGATTGCTGCTGTTAAACTATCATTTGAAAATTCCTTGAAAAATGCAGAATAAGATGCTGAAATGTAGAAAACTAAAACATATAAAGTAATGGGCAGCAAAAGAATCAGACCAATATAAAATTGAGCTTTAAGACCTTTTCCTTCTTCAATCCCGAATTTATCTGGATTACGTTTTACTTCAATGATTTCATTTTTTATTTGATCAATGTTTTCATTGATATCTTGTTCTTTTTTTTCAAAAATTCCAATGGCAGTTTCAGACTTTTTTAGCTCGGTTCTGTTTTTTTCCTGCTCTTCACGATAAGGTTGTTTAAGCCTGTCTTGTTCCATTTTTTGTTTTCGGCATTGGTCTTCAAAACTCATGTATAAATTTTGAAGACATGCTTTTAAAACAATAGGTTTTCCTGTAGCTTTTACCGATGCGGCAAAACCGCTCTGGTAATACGTAATTCTAATTTGTTCTCTGTCTTCTTCATTTTCTTCTAAAACTTTAAAAGAAGAATCTTCAGATTTTTTTAAACTAAATAATTGTGCTAGTGGTTTCATAATTTAAGTGTTTAATTGACTAATAATTTCTTCTTTACCAATGTTTTTCTGAACACAATCAATAAGATAGTCAGATAAGTCATTGATGTTTTCTTCGATGAAATCAAATTTTCTGCAATACTTTTTCAGCATATTTAACTCGTCATCGGTAATTTTTCCGTCAGCCCAAATAATTCGGGTTAGATCGTACAGATATTCAATTTTTGTATTTAAAGCTTCGGGCACAATAAAATCGGTATTTACAGGATTTAGAAAAAGTTTATCGAGCTCCTCTTTCGGAATCCCTCTTTCGTCTGCAAAATGATATAACATTTGAAGTTCTAATACATCAAATTGATCGTCTGATAATGCCATTTGATATAATCTTAAAAAATGGCTTTTTAGTTCTAGTGTTATCATGTTTTTGGTTTGTTTATTTTAAATTTTCGCATGCAATTCCATCTCCATCCGCGTCTAGATTTTTATAGCACTTTTTGTTACTATTATAAGCGGCTTGTGCCTGTGCTCTAGTTGCAAAATCACCACAAGTTTTAGTCGGACAATTTGATCCTGAATTAGGATTAGAACTTGTTTCTGCTGAGTCTGCTGAATCTGAACAAGAAATTATAATGCCTGTCAACATCAATAAGGAAATAGAAATTGTTATGATTTTTTTTTGTTTCATTTTTGAGTTATTTAAAATTTGTAGATTAAAAATGTAAGGAGTCCTGTAAAGACAAACAAGATAAGACATCCGCTGTTTTGGTATCGAATCCCCGGAATACCTGTTTTTGTAGAATATCCATTTTTACTAAAGGTTCCCATTTTGGTTCTAAAACTCGGAGAAATTCCGGATTTACTTATGTTTAATCCAAGTCCTCCTCCAAGTTTGATTCTTTTTTGAAATCGAAAGCCCATGACTGATTATTTACATTCAGGTAGTTCCAATAAATTGTTTCTTTCTGTAGTATCAGCTTCCGTTTTCAAATACTTGTTCCCCAATGCAGTTTTTGCAATTATTACATTAACTTTTCGGCCATAGATGTTATTTACATAAAAGGTCCATTCACCATTTTCTATTCCTTTTATTGCGTCTGCTAAAGATAATTTCCAGTGCGTCCCATTATTATTGATTCCGCCAATACTTAGAATACGTTCATGTATATTGTATCTGTCAGATTTATTTATACATTTAATTTCATGTGATGTTGCCATTTTTATTTTTTGTTTAGTTAATAAATGTTTTCCGTTTATATCTAGATTTTAACATTCCAAAAGTAGAACCAATCAAAACCAGTATTTTACGGAAAACCATAATCCAAAAAATTAAAACACAAGAAATAAAAAAAGCTCCCGAAGGAGCTTTAAAAAGGAATGAAATGGAATTTAAATAATTCCCATATCTTTTGTAATCGAAACTAAATGAATGGTATTATTTGCTTTAAAAAAGTCTTTTAGTTTTGCTAATCTTTTTTCCATAGCACTTTTACTATTGGGTTTGATATCACTTTTTTTAAAAATTTCTATAATTTCATCTTGCGACGTTCCAGTAGATAAATATTTAAGGATTTTTATATCGACATCATCTATTTCGTAGTTGCCTTTTTCCTGAAGTGCAGAAGCAACCTCGGAAGAAATAAATTTCTCCTCGGAAGTCGAAATTATTTTAATCGCCTTTTTGAGATCTTCAATACTGTTTCGGCTTTTGAGTACAAAAGCATTAATTTCAGAATCTTCAAAAAGTGATTTTATACGAAGATTTTTATCCTCAACAGAATAGGCAATGATTTTAATATCAGGCTGAAGTTCACGAACTTTTTGAATAAGCTCGTCACCACTTTCAATTTTTACATCACGATGATCTTTTTTAAATGAAAGATCACTAATTAATAAATCGTATGGCTCATTGTCCTGAATGGCTTTTCTTATCTTAAGAAAAGCATCGTCACAATATTTTGCATGTTGAAAATTGTCAATATTAAAATCATTCAAGGTTTGTTTAACAGCTAAATTGAATTCTTCAAAATCCTCGGCTATTATTACTTTTTTAAACATAGGCTTTTATTTAGGCATTGTTATTTTTACTCTAAAACCTTTATCTGGTTCAGTGTCAAAAGTAATAGTTCCTTTACTAGACAAAATACGGTTTTCCATATTTAGCAAACCATTTTTTACAATTTTGTCTTTTTGAGTGCCTTTTCCGTTATCTGTGTAGTCAATAAAAATTGTTTTTCCGTCGCTGTCAAACTTTACTACAACTACCAATGCTTCACTATGCTTTTTCATATTGACCATTAATTCCTGTAAAACTCTATAAATCGTAACTTTTTTAATTTCCTCAATCAAATCCCAATTTACTTTTTCGATGCTGTTAATAATAACATTTCTATTCTCACTATTATAAGTAGAAAGCATCTCTTTTAAATTTAGAGCATAATTTGTTTTAATATCAATACTATTGTTTTCTTTTGAAATGCCACGGACACGAGCATAAATATGATCAAGTTTTTGAACCAGCGTTTCTCTTGTGCTTTCAATCTCCAAAGACTGTGTCTGTGTAAAAGTTATGGTGTTAAAAACATCATTTGCCAATTCATCATGAATGTCTTTGGCAATTCTGGTTTCGGTGTCGTAAGCCGTTTGTAATTTTTCAGTACGATTTTTATTTCTGTAATATTTTCTAAGGTAAAAAATGAGTACACCCAAAAAGAGAGAAATAGTGATGAATAAATATTGCTGATATTGCCCGCGTTGAATCGAGAGCTGGTTTTCAGCATTTTTTAAACGAAGTTTCTGGTTTTCATCTTTTTCTTTTTTTGAATCGTATTTAATTTTTGCAAACTTGTTTTTAAAATTATTTCGTACTGTAATAATGCTGTCATTAATAACAATGTATTTCTGTGCGTATTTTGTACCAGAATCATTAGCAATTAAAATTGATAATGCTTTTAACCGTTCGTCTACACTATGAAATTGAGTTGCAATTTCATAAGCTTTTTTAGCATAATCATTTGATTTTTTACTATCTGTTTGCGAATAAAACTCAGCTAAATGAAGATAACTTCCGATGCAACCATATTCATCTTTAAGTTGCATTCTTAATTTTAAACCTTCATTTAACAAATTAAGTCCTTTAAGATCCAATCCTTTTTTGAAGTAAGCGAATCCTAGATTATCAATAACCCGTGCTTTACTTTTTATAGATGAAGGTTTATCATCAAGAATCTTTTTATTTAAAATAGATTCTAGAATTTGAATAGCATTATCGTATTTTTTTTGTTTAATATAAACTACTCCAATATTATTTAAAGGTGAAACTGTGGAAATAGAATCTGTAACTCCTTTAATTGCTTGACTGTAATAAAAAATAGCATCGTTGTATAAAGAAAGCTCTTTATAAGCAATACCAAACAGATTATTAACAGCAGCAGAATAATTATAATCATTTTTTACGTAAGGTAATGCTTCTGTTAAAGTTTCCTTACTTCCGTAATAATCACCATTCACTTGCTGAATGTTGGCCATTTGGATGAGGTTAAAGACAATATCAGCACTATCTTTTGTAGTTTCATATTTTAGTTTAGACTTGTTGAAATAATAAAATGCACTATTGTAATTGTCTTTTTTAAAATTGTCAACTGCATTTTGTTGTAAAACATTAGCACTCTTTCTTGAAATTTCGGGTTTAATAACAATAGAGGGTTTCTCCTGACAGGAGAAAAAAAGTAGAAAAGTAAATAGCAAAAAAATCGGGGATCGTAGCATAAATCGTACTTTCCCCGAAATTAATAATTAATTAAATATTACAAATTTTATTTAAGGTTTTTTTGGTGGAGGATTAACAGGAATTGGATCATCGTCTGGTCCAGTTGCTTGCGCTCCTTTTACTGGAATGGTATCATTTTTTACCTCAGTTTTGTTTGTTGTTGTCTCAAATTCGTCAGCAGTACAAGAGAATAATGTAGTTGACAATAGCGCGCACGCTCCCAATAGATATAATGTTTTCATTTTTTTATGATTTAAAAGTTAAACATGGGTATTGCTGTCCGGAACTTTTCCAGGTTGGTTTTAATGGCAATACCAAATTTTGTTTGGGAAGTGAAGTGCGTAGAACTATAAAACTTTATTTATACTTCCCAGATAAACTCCGTTTTACGGTTTTCCGCACTTTGTTACTTAACTAGTTTTGTACATTTGTTTTTGACCTGCAGATCAAAACGTTAACTAATTTTGTTGAGGCAAAGTTCTGTGGGGTTTAGAGCTGTATTGATACGGAATTCCGGGATGTACTATCTTTCCTGCTGAATCCGAAAAAATCCGAGAAATCCGAGAAAAAATCCGAAAAATCCTGAAGACTTATGGAGAAAATTACTTTAGAGAAAATTGAAAATGATTATAGAGAAGCTATAAGAAATAAATTTAGAATTGAACAAATCGAGGGAAAGCATTCACATTATTTAAGCAATCCTTCGCAAGCGCTTCTAAGAGATTTGTGTTGGGAAATTTTTAGCTCAAATCCAAAAACGGAAGATTTAAATGTATATCGTAATTTTTTTAGAACCGATTTCAAACCAGAAGAAGATACTTCTACTAAGTATACTGATAAGTTTAAAAAAGTGGGAGGATTTTATAGGGGAGAAAAAAATCCTGCAAATATTACTACTGTAGACTTAGCGGCAATATTAGTAGATTTTCATCCAAGACCATTTAATAAATTTAGAAAGGAAATTGATCCTGAAGATTTGGAATTAATAAATGATTTAAGAAATACTAATTTTTCTACTGAAAAAAAATCAACTGAAAGTTTAGTTATTAAGGAAGAAATAGAAAATACTTCTGATACAGAAACAATTATTCATACTGAAGAAACACAGCAAATTAAAAATGAAGAATTAGAAAGTACATCAATTTCTGTAACATCTATTGTTAATGTAGATGATGAAACAATATCGAAACCACCTTCTAATACACGTATATATTTAATAGTTGGAGTAGTTATTTTGGGATTAGGTATATTCTTCTTTTTTTTCTTACCAAAAAATGGATGTATGCAATGGTCAAATGATCACTATGAAGTAGTAGATTGTGATTCTAAAACTCAAGGTTTTGGAATGATAAATCAAGTTGAACTTTTAGATGAAAATTTAGTTAATCTGAAGAAAGTAAATGTTACCGATTCAACTGTGTTTTTTGATAAAAATGGAGATGCAATTATTTGGTATGCAAAAACTGTAAATGGAATTGATTTCTTTAATGGACATGGAAGACATCCTGAGAATAATAAAGCATTAAAACCAGTGACACCATATATTTTGAAAAAATACCTCAAAAAGTAAAGTTAAATGCGATTTATGTAATATTTATCTGAAATCGTGAAATTTTTTGTAAGATGATACATTTAATTTAGCATTATTAAATTATATGAATAAAAAACAAACAAACATGAAAACTACAAGATTATTATTAGTATCAGCCTTAAGTTTAGGATTATTTGCAGCATCATGTAGCAGTGACGATAACGAAGGAGAAACAATTGTTCCAATTCAAGGAAAATACAACTTGAGACAAACGGGAACAATTATTGACGGAAAGGAAGTTTTAATTGATGCGCCAGCAAATCAAAGCGGCTGCTCAATGGATTACTTAGACCTAAGATTGAGCAATACGGCAGTTATAGGAGATTATGATGGAGAAGATTGTGCTTTGACAGAAACAACTGGAACTTATGTAAGATCACATAATGATTTAACAATTACAGTTGGAAACATAAGTTCTGTTAGCGACATTATGAATTTGACAAACAAAGAACTAAAAATTAAAGACAAAACAACTGGTGTAATTACAGTTTACTCGAGATAATTTATTTTCTTTAAAAAACTAAAAACGGAAATAGCTTAAAAGTTATTTCCGTTTTTTTATGAAATGTTGAGTTTGAAATTTTTTAGTTAACTGGAATATAAATATCAAAAGCAGCTCCTTTGTTTTGTATGCCCGAAGCTGTAATAAAACCATTATGATTTTCTACAATTTTTTTGACAATAGCCAGACCAATTCCAGTTCCGTTATAACGGTCGCGTCCGTGTAAACGTTGAAACACTTCAAATATCTTTTTATTGTATTGTGATTCAAAACCAATTCCGTTATCCGAAACTTGGATGTGACAATAATTTTTATAGGATATTAATTTTTCAATATTGAAATCTTTTCCAGTTTTTATTTCACTTTTGATTTTGACTTTAATCGGAATTTCAGGATCTGAAAATTTGAGTGAATTGCTTATTAAATTATACAATAATTGTTTGAACTGAAACGGAATAATATCTACTTCTGACGTTTCCTTAACTTCAATTACAGCATTTTTTTGCTCTAGTTCTTCTTTTAAATCCTCTTTTACTTCTTCAATAATTTGTATAAGATCTGTTTTTACAAAAACACGTTCTTGAATATTAGTTCTCGAATAAGACAGCAAATCGTTAATCAAAGTCTGCATTCGCTGTGCCGCATTTTGCATTCTTTTAAATTTATCTAATCCATTTTCTGATAAATTAGCAGCTTCTTTTTCTACAATCTGCGAAGCGAAAGTCTGAATTTTTCGAAGTGGTTCTTGTAAATCATGACTGGATATATAAGCAAAAGACTGTAACTCTTTGTTCATTTCTTCGAGTTCGTTGTTTTTCTGCTCGAGTTCCATGGCATTAAGTTTTAAAGTGTCGTCTGCTCTTTTTTTGTCGGTTAAGTCGTGTGTAACTTTTGAGAAACCAATAACTTCGCCTTGTTTATTGTGAATAGCTGTAATGACAACGCTTGCCCAAAATAAATTTCCGTTTTTTCGGGTACGCCATCCTTCATGAATTGCTTTACCTTTTTCTCTTGCCACATTTAAAAGTTTTTCAGGAAGATTGTTTTTCTGATCTTCTTTGGTATAAAAAACGGCAAAATATTTTCCGATTATTTCATCTGCTTTGTAACCCTTTATTTTTTCGGCACCTACATTCCAATTTTCAATAATACCATCTCGGTTGAGGTACAAAATGGCATATTCCTGAATTTCTTCAACCATTAAATGATAACGCTCTTCACTTTTTCTAAGCGATTCATTCATCTGAATTAATTCTCTTGTTCGGGCTGTAACCTGTTGTTCGAGTTCGTGTGTAAATGCTTTTTCGGTATGAATATCGGTAAAGGCACCTACCCATTTTATAATTTTATTATCAATATTATAAACAGGTTCTCCAATCACAGTGTGCCATCTGTAACTTCCGTCTTTTCTTCGCATTCTAACATCGCAGCGATACATTTCTCCTGTTATCAAAGCATTTTGCCAAATTCTCACGTTTTCCTTAAAATCGTCTGGATGAATCATGGCTTCCCATGCACCTTCTACACCAGGCTGAATTCCGGTATATTCGACCCATTTTCCTGACGTAAATAAAGCGCCTCCTTCGGCATCGGTTTCCCAGATTAACTGCGGAATACTTTCGGTTAACGAACGGAATCGCATTTCGCTTTCTTCAATTTTTTTTCTGGCTTCTACTTTTTCGGTTACATCAATCAAAGTCATTCTGACTCCAGAAATCGAATTATCACTTTCGCGAAGCGGTGCATATTCAAGATCGACATAAAATGGATTTCCAGCATTTTTTTCATCACCAATAAAAAGAAGTGATTCTGATTCAGAATATACTTTCCCGGTTTCGTATACTTGTTTTAATATTTCGGCATATTTCTGTTTTTGGAGTTCAGGAAATATTTCGAATAATTTTTTTCCTTGTACTTCTGCTTCTTCTTTTTTCCAGATATTATTCAGCAGAGCAAAATTGGCCATTTCGATTACAAAGTCATCTCCACGTAAAATGGCTTTTGGAACAGGTGACTGCATAATAAGATTACGAAGTTTTTTTTCGCTTTCTTCAATTTTTTGCTGGTATTTTTTCTCTTCGGTAATATCTCTGATGGTTCCAATAAGTTTTTCAGGTTCCTGATTTTCATCATAAAAGACTTTTCCTTTTCCTTCGATCCAATGAATAGATTGATCTTTCCAGATTACACGAACTTCATAATTTAAGAAACCAGAAATTATAGCTTCTTTAAAACCTTTATTTCTAATATGCAAATCATCAGGATGGAGATGTGCCAGTAATTCTTCGTGAGTTAAGGTGATTTCTTCTTTGTAACCACCGATAATCTCAAGATATCTTTGAGAATAAATAGGTTTTCTGGTTTTTACATTCAATTCCCAAGTTCCCAATTCACTGGCTTCTACGACAATTTTAAGGCGATCTTCGTTAAGTTCGATTTTTTTGCGGGCTTCAACCTTTTCACTTACTTCTGTAACTGTTACCAAAATTCCTGAAATAGTTCCGTTTTCTTCTTTTAAAGGATGATATAGAAAATCAAAATAACAAATTTCTATTTTTCCATATCGATTAATTGGAACTGGAACTTCATTTCCATGAAAAGGAATTCCTGTATTTAAAACGCCGTCTAATAAATCACAAACTACTTCTTTTACTTCTGGAAGAGATTCATATAAAGGTTTTCCAACAAACGATTTTTCATCTCGATCGATCAGTTTAAGGTAGGCTTCATTTGCCATTTCGGCTATGTAATCAGGACCACGAAGAATTGCAATTCCAACAGGAGCTTGTCGAACAGTATCTCTAAAGCGCTTATCGCTTTCTTCAATTTTTTGTTTGGCTAAAAATAAATCAGTAATTTCTACAGCCGTATTCATTACCCCATAAACTTTTCCATTTATATCATAAAGAGGGGTAAAGCTGTAATTGAAATAAGAGGTCTTTAATACATTATCAACCAGAATATCAATTCGGGTGTTTTGAGAATGAAAAGATTGTCCTGTTTCATACACGGTTTGAACTTGCTTGAAAATAGGAGCGTCTTTTAACTCTGGAAGAATTTCGGTGTAGGTTTTTCCAATTACGTCAGGACCTTTTCCCCAAATTTTTATAATAGATTCATTGGCTAGTTCGATACGCATTTCTTTTCCAACATATACTCCAATTGGAAAAGGCGCATTTTCTACCAGCTGTCTGATTTTCTGTTCGCTTTCTTCTACTTTAGAGCGAGCTAAAACTTGAGCCGTAACTTCAGTAGCAATTGCGGCAACGCCCGAAATCGTTCCGTCAGCTTCTCTAAGAGCTTCGTAAACAAAATTGACGTATGTATTTTCGGTTTGGCCGTTTCGGTTTAGTTGAACAAAATGTTCGTTGGTTGTAATTTTTTTACCATGCGAAAAAACAGTATGAAGAATTTCATCAAGACCTATTTTTTTTAATTCAGGAAGTGTTTCAAAAATAGGTTTGTTGATGATTTTAATCTCTGAGGTTCCCAAGAGCTGAATCATTTGTTCGTTGGCAATTTCGACAATATGATTTTCTCCTCTAAAAATACACATAGCCACTGGAGCCTGCATAATATTATTGACAAATCTCGCATTACTTTCTTGTAAAGCATCTGCAACGATTTTTTTTTCTGTGGTTTCAATAACAGTAACTAAAATTCCGCCCACAGAACCATCTTCTATTTTTATCGGACTATACGAAAAATCAAAAAAGCAATCTTCTGTGTAACCGTTTCGATTAAGAGGTACTTTAAAGTCAGGAAAACTCACCGCTTTGCCTTTCATGACATCTGTAAACATAGGACCAATTGTATCCCATATTTCAGCAAATGTATTTTGAGAACTTTCTCCTAAAGCTTCTGGATGTTTGGAAGTGCCTAAAATAGGACGAAAAGCATCGTTGTATAATTGTATATAATTTTTTCCCCAGGCAATGTACATTCCAAAAGGATTGCCGAGCATCATTGCGGTCATTGTTTTTAAACTCTGCGGCCATTTTTCAGGATCGCCTAATGGAGTTTTGCTCCAATCTGCGGAACGTATTAAGCTTCCCATTTCTCCTCCATCGGAAAGAAAATAATGTTCCTTTTTATTACGGTTCATTCCAGAGCAGATTTAGGGTTGCAGTATGAAATTAGCTCTTTCGGGCTGTTTGAAATTATTTTCTGAAGCAGTCGTCAGCGCTATTTCAATTACTCTTTTTAACTTAGAAAAATCACCAGGTTTTCGAATGTAAAAGGAAGCGCCATTTTTATAAAGATTGTTAACTATCTCACTATCCAAAGAAGTAGAGAAGATAATGACAGGCAATTTTTTCAGTTTCTCATCTGCTTTAATTTCTGCTAGACATTCTAATCCGTTTTTTCTTGGCATGTTTAAATCAAGGAAAAGTACATCCGGAAAATTAGTTGCGGTATTTGATTTCAAATAGTCCATCAACTGTACACCATCATGTACAATATGAAGTACTGCATTTATTGACGTTTCGTCGAGAGCTTCTTTAAAGAAAAGGCAGTCATCATCATCATCATCAGCCAGCAAAAGATTATAGTGCTCTGTACTCATTTTCTTATACTTTCAATTTAGGGTTATATTTATTTGGTTAAATTTAACTTTTTTCGTTTAGATTTCCTGTTTTTTTATGAAGAAATGTTCTTAAACGTATAATAAAATGCAGAAGTAAAGTGCGCTTTTGGATCTTCTGCACAATTTTGTTTTACGATTTTCGTTTTAAATAATGTACAGATTATTTTGATAAAAAAATAACAGTGAGAAGAGAACTCAATCTCTTCAAAGTCCTTTAAAAATGGAGTCTTTTTTAATTCCAAAAGTTACATGTTTACTGTATACACTATCCACAAAGTGTAAAATAATTACACACTCTTTTTGAGGTGTTTTTTTATAAATGGCTCTATAACAGCTTTAAAACGTATTGGCACGCGACTTGCAAATTGTGTTTATGACAAAATCTTGATGTGTTTGTTTTTTATTGTTTCTCCAAGAGGAGTTACATAAATCAGGAAAAGAAAGATTTTACTAAAAGCCCATAATTAAGCAATCAAAAAAGGAGTATAAGCATGGAAAGCGAAACAATTATCTCAGAACAATTTTATGCGAACAATAGTTCAGCTATAAGCGAAAAATCATTAAGTGGTTCTTTTTTTAGAACTAATGAAAAAGCAAAACAAATACACGTAACAAGACCAACAAGTCCAATTGGATTAACGATTATTATTGCAACATTTTTGTTGATGATTGCAGGTGTTTGTTCGGTATTTTTATTACAAGACGATTTCGAACAATTTCATTTTGAAAGAATCGCGTCAACTTGGGGATTACCATTTTTAATCATCACAACACTTTTGTTCTTCTATCAAACAGGAGTTTTCTTGTACAGCTCTTATTTGTATTTAAGATATAAACCAATCGAATCTGTGTCAGATGATTTATTGCCAACTTGTACGATTATCGTTCCGGCTTATAACGAAGGAAAATTAGTTTGGGACACTTTATTGAGTCTTGCAGACAGCGATTATCCAGCAGAAAAATTACAGCTTTTGGCTATCGACGATGGAAGTAAAGATGATACTTGGTATTGGATGGAACAAGCAAAAGCAAAATTAGGAGATCGTGTAACGATTTTCCAACAGCCAAAAAACCAAGGAAAACGTCAGGCATTGTACAGAGGATTCAAACTAGGTACAGGAGAAATCTTTGTAACGGTAGATAGTGATTCTATTGTGAAAAAAGATACTTTAAGAAATTTAGTTAGTCCGTTTGTGGTAAACAAAAAATGTGGAGCAGTTGCAGGAAACGTTCAGGTTTTAAACAACAAATCTGCTATTTTACCAAAAATGCTGAATGTAAGTTTTGTAATGAGTTTTGAATTTCAACGCTCTGTAGAAAGTCAGTTAGGTTCTGTGTTGTGTACACCAGGAGCTTTGGCAGCTTACAAAAGAGATGCTGTTTTTAACTGTCTTCCAGAATGGATCAACCAGACTTTCATGGGACAACCATCAGATATTGGAGAAGATCGTGCATTGACTAATATGATTTTGAAACAAGGTTTTGAAGTTAGATTTCAAAGAAATGCTGTAGTATTGACGAATGTTCCTGAAGAATATAAAGGATTATACAAAATGTTCATCAGATGGGCGAGAAGTAACGTTCGTGAAAACTTGATGATGGCGAAATATGTTTTCACAGATTT
The DNA here is from genome assembly GCF_036405015.1 of Flavobacterium sp. Lineage (GTDB taxonomy): Bacteria > Bacteroidota > Bacteroidia > Flavobacteriales > Flavobacteriaceae > Flavobacterium. The sequence goes on from NZ_DASWYK010000170.1 coordinate 31,305, forward strand.
TAGAAAAGAGTCAAAATTTGGCGCGAGAATGTTGTTCTTAAACCAATTCTTTAAAATCGCAATGACTTATCCGTTTATTTTATTTATGTTCTATTTTATTGCGGTTCACCCGATATTATTTTTAAGTTCAACATTTTTAGGAATTTTAATTTTCTCAAGTTTCTCTATGTTGTTTTATGCAAAAAGATACAACTTGTCTGAGTCTTTCTGGGCTTATTCTTACAGTGTTTTCTACACTTTCAGTTTATTCTGGATTGCGCCTTATGCGATAGCAACAGCTAACAAAA
>NZ_DASWYK010000171.1:0-5277 GCF_036405015.1 Flavobacterium sp.
TTTAAATTGAATATTTCTGAATAAAATTCAATCAAATCATGATAAAAATGATGTACTTCGGATATTGTACCAGAGCTAAATGAATCTAAGTTCAAGATTATCTGTACTAAATTATCATTAAACTGTTGCAGAACTGACTCATATCTAGCCAAAGATTCCTTTCCTAATGAATCTTGTCGTAATAAATATTTTAAGTTAATACCATTTAATTTATCACTCATAATTTTGAGATCAGAACTATATTCGTATATATCCATATAAAAATTTTGTTTGCAATAAAACTATTACTTTTTTTTCATATTCAACAGAAAACTTTTTTTTCATTCTCCTATTCAGCCACTTAAAAATCTTTCAATTTTTAAATTTTTAAATCATTAAATTATACTCTATATTTGCTATCGAATAAAAAAGAATATGGAACAATTTGTAGTATCGGCACGTAAATATCGCCCGCAGACCTTTAAGGATGTTGTGGGACAGAAAGCCATTACCAACACTTTGTTGAATGCTATTGAAACCAATCACTTGGCTTCTGCTCTTTTATTCACAGGACCACGTGGAGTTGGAAAAACGACTTGTGCTCGTATTTTGGCTCGAAAAATAAATCAGCCTGGATATGATGATCCTACAGAAGATTTCGCATTTAATGTTTTTGAGTTAGATGCTGCTTCGAACAACTCTGTTGATGATATTCGTAGCCTTATTGATCAGGTTCGAATCCCACCACAAACAGGGCAATACAAAGTATATATCATTGACGAGGTCCACATGTTGTCTTCGGCTGCTTTTAATGCTTTTCTTAAAACATTAGAAGAACCGCCAAAACACGCTATTTTTATTTTAGCGACAACAGAAAAACACAAAATCCTTCCAACGATTTTATCTCGCTGTCAGATTTTTGATTTTAAAAGAATTACAGTAAAAGATGCCAAAGAACATTTGGCTGATGTTGCTGAAAGTCAAGGAATCAATTTTGAAGACGATGCGCTACATATTATTGCCCAAAAAGCAGATGGTGCGATGCGTGATGCGTTGTCTATTTTTGACCGTGTAGTTTCATACTGTGGAACTAATTTAACACGTCAGGCTGTAACCGAAAACTTGAACGTTTTAGATTACGAAACGTATATTTCGATTACCGAATTACTTTTAGAAAATGAAATTCCGAAGCTTTTATTAGCTTACAATGATATTCTGGCAAAAGGTTTTGACGGACATCACTTTATTGCTGGTTTAGCGTCTCACTTTAGAGATTTACTGGTAAGCAAAACGCCTTCTACAATTGCTTTGTTAGAAGTTGGAGAACAAGCGCAACAAATGTATGCAGCACAATCTCAAAAATGCTCTCAAGAGTTTTTATTAAAAGGAATTGACATTGCAAACGACTGCGATTTAAAATACAAACTAAGTCAGAATCAACGCCTTTTAGTTGAATTATGCTTGATGCAATTAGCCTCTATCAACTTTGATGGAGAAAAAAAAAAGCTGAGCAATTCATAATTCCGCCCGTTTATTTTAAAAATGGTGGATATTCTATAGTTGAAGTCCAAAGTTCACAGTCCAAAAGTGAAAGCATTCCTGCAACAGAGAATCAAACCTCTCAAGCGGTAACTCAAACTGAAACTGTTGCTTCTCAACCAGAAAAAGCTGTTCAAACTCCACAAGTTCAAACACCACAGCCTCCAAAAACCGAAACAGATGGCACACCAAAAGTTTCTGCTTTTTCTCTTGCCAGTATTCGCAAGAAAAAAGAATTGGAAGCCAGCAGTAAAACATACGTTAAACCCTCTTCTATTTTACCAACCGAAGAATTTAACGAAACTGATATGCGTCTTCACTGGAACAAATATGCAGAACGTTTAGGACAAAAAGGTCTTAGAATTATGGAATCGATTCTATTGATTAGTGATCCTGTTTTGAACGGAACAACGATTAGTTACGAACTTCCAAACGAAGGATCAAAACTAGAGTTCGAAAGTCAGATGAATGGATTATTAGGGCATTTAAAAGGACATTTACATAATCACGACATTACGATTGAAGTAATTGTAAACGAACAGGCAGAAACTAAAAAAACCTACAATAATCAGGATCGTTATAATCGTTTTATGGAAATCAATCCAAACATTGAACTTTTACGTTCTACATTTGGATTGGATTTGAAAGATTAATTTTTTGTTCTTATAGTCACGAATTTCTTTCTGAATTCAACCAAACTTGTAGTCATTTTTTATTTATTTCGGAGACCGAAATCATATACTTTTTCGAGCCATTTTTTTCTTTGCTCTTCAGTTGAACCTTTTATAATTCCGACATAACTGACTTTTACTGGTTTTATTCCACAGAATTCTAAAGTCGATTTTTTCAATTGATTTACACTTGGTCTTCCAAAAAACAATCTATAATACCAACCTGGCTGATCTAAAGTTGTGATAATGTGTGCTGTTTTTCCTTTGAGCAATTTATCCCACCAAACTGAATTTTCTCTGTATTGAAATGCCATTCCAGGCAGAAACAAACGATCGATAAAACCTTTGGTAATAGCAGGAAGTCCGCCCCACCAAACGGGATGAATCCAGACTAAATGATCTGCTCTTTTAATTTTTTCCCAGGATTCAAGTAAATCTGGTTCTAATTCTGTTCTTTTTTGATAACCAAACTGAAGATTTGGATTGAATTTCAAATCGGCAATTACAATGGTTTCGACCTGAGCTCCAGAAGCGAGAGCACCGTTTTTATAAGATTCTGCAATTCCGAAATTGAAACTTTCAGCGTTAGGATGTCCGTTTATAATCAGTATTTTTTTCATATCAATGTTTTTCCAAAAATACTATTCATGCTTTTTCTTTTACTAGACAAATGTCCTAAAAGGGAATTTTAAACACATAGAAACATAGATTTTATTCTCATATTAAAGAATACAAAACAAATCTAGATTTGAACAAATAGGATAATTGGAAAAAAGATCTGCGAGAGCAAAAATTTTAGACAATTGCTTTTCGAATTCGGCTTAAATGTCTTGGTGTAATTCCTAAGTAAGAAGCTAAATACTGTAACGGAATTAACTGTATGTATTTTTGATGATTCTGATATAATTCATCGTAACGCTCTGCTCCTGACAATTTCTGAAAAGAAACCATTCTTTTATGCAGGTTTACGAATTCTATTTCGGTTAATTTTCGGCCAGTTTCTTGCCAATTGAATCCTGATTTATACAATTTTTCCAAAGCTTTTCGATCCAGAATCTGTAATTCTGTTTCAGTTAAAGCCTGAATATTTTCTTCTGCTTTTTCTTCTGTTATAAAACTGGCAAAAGATGCCATAAATTCATTTTCAAAAGCAAAACAATTGGTGATTTCATCCCCTTTATGATTGACAAAAAAGGAGCGCAAAATTCCTTTTTTTATAAATACAACTTCATTGCAAACCTGATTTTCGGTCAATAAAAGTTCTCCTTTTTTCAGTGTACGAAAAGTTATTAAATCATCTAAAAGATCTAATTCATCAGCAGAAAAATCTTGAATAGACTGAAAAATTGATTTCATAGTTATTGTTTTTTGGCCAAGAATTTCACAAATCTCCACGAATTTTCTCTTTAAATTAAAATAAATAATTCTTGGAGATTTGTAAAATTCGTAGCAAAAAATTAAATCTTACCGTAATACATTGCTTTTACAATACCATCTGAAAGTCCGATTTTAGGAACGTAAATTTGGCGTGCTCCACTCCATTTCATTGCATTTAGATAAATTCTAGTTGCATGGATAATTACGTCGGCACGGTCTGAGTTCAAACCTAATTCGGCAATTCTTTGCTCATAAGTCAACGAATTTAAGAATGCATATTGTGAATTGATATAAATATACGACAATGGTTTTTCCTGTTGTTTTCCTGACATTTTAAACAACTTATTGATGTTTCCTCCAGATCCGATTAAAGTTACCTCTTCGTAATCTGCAGTATTGGTTTTAATCCATTTTTCGATTTCGTCCCAAACCACATCATGAACCATATTATTCAATAAACGGACAGTTCCTGCTTTGAAAGACCTAGAAGTAACCATTTTTCCAGAAGAAAACAATGTAAATTCAGTACTTCCACCACCAACATCGACAAACAAATAAGTTTCATCTGATTTAATTAAATGATGTAAATCTGTAGAAGCAATAATAGCTGCTTCTTTTTTACCGTCGATAATTTCGATTTTAATATCGGCTTTTTTCTTAATTAAAGCCACAACTTCTTTTGCGTTATAAGCTTCGCGCATTGCGGAAGTTGCAAATGCCATATAACGTTCTACTTTATGTACTTTCATCAAAAGATTGAATGCTTTCATTGCATCAACCATTCGATCTATATTTTCTTGTGAAATTTCTCCAACTGTAAAGGCATCTTGTCCTAAACGAATTGGTACACGAACAAGGGAACTTTTATTAAACTGCGGTTCTTTACCTTCTTGTTCCACAACGTTAGCGATCAAAAGCCTCATGGCATTCGATCCGATATCTATCGCTGCAAATTTCCTAATATTAATCATGCTCACTTTATGACTTGTAATTGGTATTAATTATTAATTTACTTTTTGAGGAACCTCTTCTAGTGCCGCTACTTTGTTCTGATAATATTTATAGGTTTCTAATTGTGCTCTAAATGGAGCATGATGGTTCTTCGGCTTATATTTATTATCCAATTTATAAGAATGATATCTTACTTTTACATTTCCTTTCCAGGCAATATTGAAATTATCGATTAATTCTTTTTTAATTTCAAGGTCATAAATTGGACACGTTACCTCAACTCTACCATCTAAGTTTCTTGTCATAAAATCGGCCGATGAAATATAAACTTCTGTTAGACCCGCATTTCCAAAAATGTAAACTCTTGTATGCTCTAAATAATTATCGACAATACTAATAGCTTCAATGTTTTCGCTCATTCCCGGAATTCCTGGAATTAACGAACAAATTCCTCTTACCTGCAATTGGATTTTTACTCCCGCATTACTTGCTTCGTATAATTTATCGATCATTTTAAAATCAGATAAACTATTCATTTTTAATTTGATATGCGTTTTCCTACCAGCCAAAGCATGAAGAATTTCGCGGTCAATTAGTTTTATAAACTTTGTTCGGGTATAATGTGGCGATACAATTAAATGTTTGTATCTGTGAACTCTGTAATTGATATCGAAAAACTCAAATATTTTGGATGTATCTTTTAATATTCCCTGATGACAGGTAAGCAAGGTTACATCAGTATAAATTTTTGCAGTCGATT
>NZ_DASWYK010000172.1:0-7740 GCF_036405015.1 Flavobacterium sp.
ACTGAATTTGGATTTGCATCTGCTAATTTTGGTAAATACATTAAGAAGAAAATATTCAGTAATAAATTTATTACCACATTTCCAATTTTAATAGCTGCATAAACCATTGGTCTTTGGTTGGCTCTTAATTTAGAAAACGGAATTAATACCAAAGCATCTAAAACCAAAATCCAAACGGTGTAAGTAATATACTGAACATCGACTTCGGCTAGGTTAGCTAATGTGTTTCTAAAAATTAAAGCAACAAAAAGAAAAATAATAGAAGTCCAAAAAATAGAAATTGTAGAAGTTGCAATGACATTTTTCTTGTCGTCTTCGGCACTATAGAATCTAAAAAATGCTGTTTCCATTCCATAAGAAAGCACCACGTTAAAGAAAACCATCCAAGACAATACAATCGAAACTTCTCCATATTCGGCGGTTGGCAAAATTCCTGTATATAATCTCACTAATAAAAAACTCAGCATTCTCGGTAAAACTGTTGCCAGTCCGTAAATTGCAGTTTGCTTGAATAGATTTTTATATAATCCCAAAATATAATTATAATAATGTTTGTAAGACAAAAATAACCATTTCTTTTGTTTAATGGCGTTTTTGTTGATGCAATAAAGAAAAGTTCTGTGTGTTTTTTATACAGTCATTTTGTTTTCGTCTAAGATTTTTACGAAATGAAATCCTCTTGGAGCGTACCCTTGATTATAGTAAAATCGATGTGCACCAAAATTTCCAGTGAATGCATCCAAAACAATACTGCTGCAATTTAATTCTATTGCTCTTTTTTCAATATAATCGGTTAACATTTTTCCAATTCCTTTCGAGCGGTGTTCAGGATGAACCACAAAATTATCAATTTCGAGATATTTTCCTGTCCATAATTTAGTTGCAGACCAGCAGCCTGTTAAACCTAAACACGTTTCGTTTTCAAAAACGGCAATTTGAGTGTAATTATGAGGAATCATTTCTAAAAGAAAAGATTCATATTTCTCTAGAGAAATGTTGGGATATAAAAATCTAATTGTATCTATTTGAGTTAACATTTCAGTAACTGAAGTTAATTCTCTTATATCTAGTTTCATGAAATTGTAAAATTAAAGAATATCAAAAGTACTTAAAAACGTTCTTAAAACTTTCCTGCTTATAAAGAATAAAAGGCTTTTTATGTTCTTTTTAAATCTTATAAAGGTACTATTCGAATATTAAATCTGATAGTTTTAAAATCCATACAATGATAATTAATGCATGAAAGCAACAATTTTATAAATGTTCTAACTATTAAAAATGAAAGATTCAAAACAACTATCAGACCTCTATCTTAATTCTAAAAAAGATGGTTTAACCGAAACAAAAGCATTTGCAAAAATTAAAACCGAATTGAAAAACATCTATCATCAACTTGGATTATCTGCATTAATAAAAACCATTTCTGATATTTCTGTAGCATGTTTTACAAAATCTAAAGATGCAGAAGTATTTGCTAAAGGTTTTTTTTCAATTATTGCTGGCGAAGGAGATGTTGTAAATTCAGAAATGTGCAGTCTCTTTGAACAATGGCTTTTAATGTTTCCAAAATCTTTACTTTTAACAGAAATGCTTGCAGATATTTATGGCGCTGTAATAAACGAAACAAATGACGTTGCTTATACTAAAAAACTAGAAGAACTTGTAAAAGAAAATCCATTACTAAAAAATGCCGCTTTGCAACAATCAAGTACTCTAATGTACTCACACGACACAAAAGATGTAATTGAATATACTAAAGCTGTAGAAAAAATAAAAAGCTTCTTTGATAAATTCCCTGAAATTGAATTTGCCATAGATTATGCAAACGGACTTAAGTACTTAACTCATAAACAAGAGGAAGAAGAAGCAATACAAAGTGTAAATAAACTGAGACTGCTGAATAAAAACTGGAACAATCATTTTATAGCCTATGAATACCTTAATGCTTTATCAAGCCTTACTTGGAAACAAGACGAGAAAGCCTGTCTGGCGACTTTACAAGAAATGGAAAGTCTTTGGGAAAATTGGCCACATAAACCAGAAAACCTTGCTATGTGGCTCTGTTATACTTATTCTAATTATAGTCTTTGTATAGAAGGTGAAGAAAAAAAAGCTGTAGCAAAACGAGTTAATGAACTCTCTGTCTATTGGGAACCAGCGTCACGAATGGCTACTCAAATTGAAAATGGTAATTATCAGTATGCTGTTAAACCTGCCAGAGCCAAATAAAGACTTTTTTTAATTCAAAATATTTCTAAAATAGAAGCAAAGCCTTTTAAATATTGTAATTAATGTATTTTTGTAAGAGAAAGAAAAAAATGCACAAAATAAAAAAATATTTTTTTCAACTATATCAATATAATAATAAGAAAACTTCAACGTTATATTACTAATAACCACTACTTTATAAGTTATTTTCTTAAATCGCTTTCATTATTTTTTTCTGCTTTTTTTAAAACATGTGAATCATATAAAAACCACATGGAAATTATGTAAGATTTTTTCGTTAAACCTTTCTTAAATTTGTAACATAGGGATTGAGAAAGCTAAATACAACCCTTATAAAAAAGGAAGCACTGGGACTAATAAAGCTTGTTTGTTCCCATAAAAGACAAAGCATAAAGGGATTGAAGTTAGCTAAAATGTAACCCTTATAAAAAAACTAAGCACTGGGACTGATAAAGCTTGTTTGTTCCCATAAAAGACAAAGCAAAGGGATTGATTCTGCTGAAATGTAACCCTTAAAAAAACAGAGCCGTGGGACTAATAAAGCTAGTTTGTTCCCAAAAAAGACAAAGCACACAGAGTCAATCTGTCTATTTTTATAAAATGGTAGTGATTCTCAATTTAGTATAATTTGAGAATCACCATTTTATAAACATTATTTTTAAAAAAGAATAAAACTTCCAGAATAAAGAAAAAGCCAGCATTTGCTGGCTTTTCTTTTTATATGGTATGGAGTAAATTATCCATTTAAAGCTTCTGCTCCACCAACAATTTCCAAAATCTCACTTGTAATAGCAGCCTGACGAGCTTTATTATAAGTTAATTTTAATTGGTTTCTTAATTCAGTAGCGTTATCTGTTGCTTTGTGCATTGCAGTCATACGTGCTCCGTGCTCAGAAGCAAATGAATCACGAATTCCTTTATACAATTGTGTTTTTAAAGACTTCGGAATCAAAGTTAGAACAATTTCTTCTTTTCCTGGTTCAAAAATATAATCTCCAGTAGAAGCTTTTGCATCAGATTTAATAGGAGCTAACGGTAAAAATTGTTCTGTTTGAACGATTTGTGTCGCAGCATTTTTAAATTGATTGTAAACTAATTCAATTCTGTCGTATTCTCCAGATAAAAATCTCTCAGTCAAATTATCTGCAATTCCAGCAACATTTTCAAAAGTTAAATGATCAAAAATTGCATTATGATGACCGTGAACTTTATGTGTTTTGCTTAAAGCATCATTTCCTTTTTTACCAATAGCAAAAACATCAACTTGCTTTCCAGCGTAAAACTCTGTACGGTTTTTAATCTCTTTAATAATATTTGAATTGAATGCACCACATAAACCTCTGTTTGAAGTTATAGCTACAAGCAATACTTTTTTTACTTCACGTTGTGTAGTGTAATCTCCTCCTACTTCACCTTCAAGTGTTGCAGAAAGATCTTGCAATAACTCCGTTAATTTCTCGGCATAAGGACGCATTGCAGTGATTGCATCTTGTGCTTTCTTCAGCTTTGCAGCAGAAACCATTTTCATAGCCGATGTAATTTGCATCGTCGATGAAACGGAAGTAATTCTATTACGGATTTCCTTTAAATTTGCCATCTATTAATTAGAAAATGTGACAATTTGAAAATTAGATAATTAGAAAAATGATTAACATCTTCTAATTATCTAATTAACGAATTATCTAATTAGTTATATTTTGCTGAGATTTCTTTTGCTGCTTTTTCGATAACATCTGTAATAGCGTCATCTAATTTACCAGCTTTCAACGCGTTAAGCGTATCTTTATGTTTACTGTTTAAGTAAGCTAAGAAATCAGCTTCAAATTCTTTTACTTTTTCTACAGGAACGTTTCTTAATAAGTTTTTAGAACCAGCATAGATAATAGCTACTTGGTTTTCAACTGTATAAGGATCATTTAAACCTTGTTTCAAGATCTCAACGTTTCTTTTTCCTTTTTCGATTACGTTTAATGTAACTGAATCTAAGTCAGAACCAAATTTAGCGAAAGCTTCTAATTCACGGAATTGAGCTTGGTCTAATTTTAAAGTTCCAGAAACTTTCTTCATAGATTTAATTTGAGCATTACCTCCAACACGAGATACAGAGATACCTACGTTGATAGCAGGACGAACCCCAGAGTTGAACAAATCTCCATCAAGGAAAATCTGACCATCTGTAATAGAGATTACGTTTGTTGGGATATATGCAGAAACGTCACCAGCTTGAGTTTCGATAATTGGTAAAGCAGTTAATGAACCACCACCTTTTACGATAGATTTGATAGAATCTGGTAAATCGTTCATGTTTTTAGCGATACCATCATCAGCGATTACTTTACAAGCACGCTCTAATAAACGAGAGTGTAAGTAGAAAACGTCTCCAGGGTAAGCCTCACGTCCCGGTGGTCTTCTTAATAAAAGAGAAACCTCACGGTAAGCAACAGCTTGTTTAGATAAATCATCATAAACGATAAGAGCTGGACGACCAGAATCTCTAAAGTATTCTCCAATTGCAGCACCCGCGAATGGAGCATAAACTTGCATTGGAGCTGGATCAGAAGCATTAGCAGCAACGATAACTGTATAAGCCATTGCTCCTTTTTCTTCTAACATTTTAGCGATTCCTGCTACAGTTGAAGCTTTTTGCCCAATTGCAACATATATACAGAATACAGGTTTTCCTGCATCGTAAAATTCTTTTTGATTTAAGATTGTATCGATACAAACAGTTGATTTACCTGTTTGACGGTCACCGATTACAAGCTCACGCTGTCCACGACCAACTGGGATCATAGCATCAACTGCTTTTACTCCTGTTTGTAATGGCTCAGTTACTGGCTGACGGAAGATAACTCCAGGTGCTTTTCTTTCTAAAGGCATTTCGTATAAGTCTCCACCGATTGGTCCTTTTCCATCAATTGGAAAACCAAGAGTGTTAACAACACGTCCTACCATTTGCTCACCTACTTTAAGAGAAGCAATACGTTGAGTTCTTTTTGCAGTAGATCCTTCTTTAAGTCCAGTTGATGGTCCTAAAAGTACAACTCCCACATTATCCTCTTCAAGATTCAATACGATACCTTCCATACCGTTATCAAATTCTACTAACTCTCCATATTGTACATTAGATAGCCCGTAAACACGAGCAATACCGTCTCCAACTTGAAGTACTGTTCCTACTTCCTCTAGCGTAGCACCAGATTCAAAACCTTCTACTTGCTTTCTTAATATTGCTGAAATTTCAGCAGGTTTGATTTCCGCCATCTTAATTTATAATTTAGACACTTTTTGTGTTATAAAAACTAATTACTTAACTCTCTTTTTAATACTTGTAATCTATTTGCAACAGAAGCGTTGTATTGATTATCTCCTATTCTCAAAATAAATCCACCAATGATTGAAGGATCTACTATATTTTCAATTGTAATTTTTTTATCTGATAAAGTTGCCACTTTTGCCAAAACTTTAGCTTCTAAAGCAGCATCCATAGGAATTGCTGTAGTAACTTTTGCTACTTCAACGCCGTTGTTTTCATCAAATAATTTATTGTATTCTAAAGCAATTGCATCTAGAATTTCAAATCTTTTGTTTTCGAATAATAAACGAAATAAACCTTTAGTCACTCCATTTGCATCTGCGAAAACTTCTAGAAGAGCACTTTCTTTAACTTCAACTTTAGTCGTTGGGTTTTGAATAAATGTACTCAATTCTGAATTGGTATCAATTGCATTTGCAATTGATTTCATATCGTTATTGACAGCTTCGGCAACACCTTTAGAGTTTGCTAAGTCTAGAATTGCTTTTGCATAACGAATTGCTGCTCTTGTACTTGCCATAATCTTAGTTTAACTTTACGTCACCTAACATTTTCTCTACTAATTTAGTTTGAGATTCTTTGTTAGATAATTCTTCTTTCAATAATTTTTCAGCGATACTTAATGATAAAGTTGAAACCTGAGCTTTAACTTCTGCCATTGCAGCATTTTTTTCACTCTCGATAGCAGCTTTAGCCTGCTCGATCATTTTTTGACCAGCTTCTTGTGCTTCGTTTTTAGAATCAGCAATCATTTTCTCTTTCATTTCACGAGCTTCTTTCAACATCGCGTCACGTTCTGCACGAGCTTCATTCAAAATTCTTTGATTGTCAGCTTGTAAATTTTCCATTTCTCTTTTTGCATTTTCAGCAGAAAGCAATGCATTTTTAATACCCTCTTCTCTTGCAGTGATAGATTCCATAATTGGTTTCCATGCAAATTTTACTAAAAGCAAAATTAATATTACCAAGATTAAAGCTTGCCAGAAGAATAATCCGAATGAAAAATCGTGAATTAACTTATCCATTTTATAACTATATTAAATATTTAATTTCTTTTTTAAAGTAACAACATCTTTAACCAACCGTTAAAGATGCTGTTATTTCTCCTTTATTATTTTCCTAAGATTAAAGCAGCGAATGCTAAACCTTCTAATAAAGCCGCGATAATGATCATCGCAGTTTGGATTTTACCAGCAGCTTCTGGCTGACGAGCAATAGCGTCCATAGCAGATCCACCGATTTTACCTAAACCTAAACCTGCACCGATTACTACTAAACCAGCACCTACTAAAGTTGGAATTGTTCCCATAAGTATTTATATATATAAAATTAAACTTCTAATTAAATGATTGCATTTTCTTCTTCGTGTCCGTGATCATCATGGTGGTGATCCTGAACTGCCATACCAATAAACAATGACGATAACATTGTAAAGATAAACGCTTGTAAGAATGCAACTAAAACTTCAATAACAGAGATGAATAATGTCAATCCTAATGAGATTGGCAAATCTGCTGCTAAATTTTTTCCAACAAAAATCATTGCGATCAAACTCATAATTACTACGTGACCTGCAGTAATGTTTGCATACAAACGAATTAATAATGCGAATGGTTTTGTTAATGTTCCTAAAACTTCAATTGGAGCTAAGATAATTTTCATCGGAACTGGTACTCCTGGCATCCAGAAGATGTGTCCCCAATAATCTTTGTTTGCACTAAATTGTGTAATTAAGAAAGTAAATGCTGCTAAACAAACTGTGATAGCAATATTTCCTGTAACGTTAATTCCTAGTGGAGTCATTCCTAATAAGTTCAACAACCAAACAAAGAAAAATACAGTTAAAAGGTAACCCATATATTTACGGTATTTTTTCTCTCCAATATTAGGAACAGCGATTTCATCTCTGATGAAAATGATAAGTGGTTCTAAAACTCTACCAAATCCAGTTGGGATTGGTCCTTTTTTATATGATTTTGCTAAACCAGTAAACATTAAGAATAATAATACTGATACGAAAAGCATTGAAACAACATTTTTAGTAATTGAAAAATCTAATGGTTTTTCGTTTGTTGGATGACCCTGCTCATCGTGATTAATTGTTCCGGCTGCATCTGTTTTATAAATTTTACCGTGAACTAATTTGTAGAAGTTTCCGTCAACTTCTGCAACTTCTTCTCCGTGGTGTAGTTTTG
>NZ_DASWYK010000173.1:0-11659 GCF_036405015.1 Flavobacterium sp.
GGCGCATCGGTTTCAATCATCATTCGGTCGAGCGGTACGTACTGAATGACTTCTTTTAAATGAGCGAAACGTTTGGCATCTGAAATCGCTCCCGTAAAACCCAGATAAAATCCGTTATCAAGATAGGTTTTGACTTCTTGCAGACTTCCTGTGAAACAATGCACAACGCCTTTTGGTAGTTTTGGTAGATAGTCTTTTGTGATATTCATAAAAGAACTAAAAGCGGCTCTTTCGTGCAAAAACAAAGGTTTCTGAACTTCAATCGCCAATTCTAATTGTGCCCTATAACATTCTTCCTGTTTGCTTCGAGGCGAAAAATCACGATCGAAATCGAGTCCGCATTCGCCAACGGAAACTACGTGTTTCTGCTGTAATAAATTCTTTAGTTTCGAAATGCTCTGCGCATCAAAACTCTTCGCATCATGCGGGTGAATTCCTGCTGTTCCGTATAATACGCCTGGGTATTGTCGGGCAATTTTGGCCGATTCTTCGCTATTTCGTACGCTTGTGCCTGTGAGTATCATTTGTGATACGTCGGCGTCGAGGGCGTCTTGTACGACATCGTCTATGTCGTTTTGGAATTGTTTGTTGGTTAAATTAATTCCTATGTCTATATATGTCATTTTTTTTAAGTTACAAAGGCTCAAAGGGACAGAGGGACAAAGGTTTCTTCTCTTTAAGTCTTATTGTTATTTTATTATTTGACCGCTAAGGCGTAAAGTTTTTTACTTACAACAGCTTTTAAACTAATAGCATAAAACTTTACTATTTATGCGTTCACAAAATTTTTTCAAGTCTGTTTTTAAAATATCATTCAAATCAATACTTTCAATAAAAGTATCACTAGTATTGCACGGTTCCTGCGAAAAACCAATTTCTCTAATACTCTTTTTAGGATAATAAAGTCTGTCTACTAATAAGACTATAAAGAGTTTTTTTCCTTGAGGACGCCACATCGAAACAAATTCAATTATTTCAGCAAAATACCATTCAATAACTTGATCACTAAAACCAACTTTTTCCCATCCATTTCTTTCAAACGCATTAATTAATGCTCTAATTCTTTTATCTTCTATTAATAGCATTCCTCAAAATTTTAAGCAATATTTAATGATATAAAATGAGAATGATCTTCGCAAGTTTTGTACTTGAAAACCTTTGCTCCTCTTTCCCTCAAAAACTAAAAATCTCCGTAATACACCTGGAAACAAGGTAGTTTTAAATCATTTCTCCAAGTATCCACCACTTGATTTCTATCATCAAGAACAAATTCTACGAAGTATTTATCTTTTATAAATTCGTTATAGATTTCAGTTTTGATAATCGAATCTTTTCGGCTGTCTTTTGTTTTACGCATGATCAGATCGTCGTATTCGATTTCGTGTTTTTGAAGGAAACGCAATGTTGGTTCTTTGTATCGGTCTTCTCTTCCTGAAACCAGCAAAATTTCATATCCTAGTTTCTTGTAATTTCGCAACACATTTGCCACTGGATTATTGATTTCGTCTTCATCACATTTGCTTGCATCAAACGGATTTCTTCCATTCATTAAAGCCAAAGTTCCGTCAAGATCACAGATAATTGCTTTTGGCAAATCTGGGTTTTGATTACAATACTCCGGAGAATCTTTAAAAAATTGACGGTGCATTTTTCTGATTACTTTTTCTCCCACTGGTTTTTCTCTCAAAGCGTCTCTTTCTATACAAACTGCCAGATCTGTATTTACTTCGATAACTTCAACCTCAACTTTTTCGTTAAATTTTGCATTGTATTCTTGAACCAATTGCGAAATACGTTTAAAGTTGGTGTCAGACAAATTTGTATCATCAATGATAATATTTTTTCCTTCTTCAAGAGATTTTACAATTAATAAATCACGTACTTTTTTAACGAACTTCTCATTACTTTGAGATGTAATTCCGTTATCAAACATCGCACGTAAATCATCCCTGTTGATTCTTTTATAGGTTTCAGGATTTTCTGCAATTATTTTTTTTGCCAAAGTCGATTTTCCGCTTCCTGGCAATCCTTTCATTAAAATTACTTTTCTCATTTTATTCTTCTTCTCTATTAAAAGGTTTTTCAAATTTTGGACGAATCATTCTCCAAATAACTTCTGAATGTTTTTTATCATCAAGCATCGAAAACAAAACGCCTGGATATTTGCAAGTCTGAAAATACAATGCGGTTTCTTTACGAGATTCTAACTCCTTGAAATCTAATTTACATTGATTTTCGATTGCTTTATACTCATTTTCCAAATCGGTTTTTGTTTGTTTTACCCAGCTGAAAAATTCATCAGGAACACGTTCTAGAATTTCTTCGAATGACTGATTTGTTTTTAAATATTCCCAAATATTCAAATTCGAAACCTGAGTAATAATTCGGTGCAAACGAAGGTATTCTTCAAACTTAATTTTTACCCGAAAATGATTGGCAAACTTAATCACAAATCCTTCTTTATTGTTTTGATTTAAAGCAGATAAAGCATGAATATCTTTGATTCCGTTTAGTTTTTGAACCAATGGAAAACCAATATCTTCAAGTTCAAATTCTTCGCCCGATTGTGTATCGATAACAGCAAGCAAAACCAGTTCTTCTAATTTTCCATAATCTAAAACGATTCGGTTTTCAGGATAAATAATTTCAAACAAATAGGTTTTGGTTTTATCCAGTAAAGCCCATGAATTTTTATATTTTCCGTGAAGCATTTCATTTGCTTTATCCGACTGTTCGCTCGAAAAAGAACCGCGACTTGCCATAAAAGGTTGATCGTTTATCCAATATAAAATTCCGAGTGAACCGTCCATTTTATCAAAAACTTCAAAAGCAGTTTCTGGCAGAATTTGATTTTCGATTTCACCCAGATTAAAAAACTTCACAAAAGGTCTTGCCACAACAGTATCGTTAGCGTCTAAAATAAGTCCGCGACAAGCTATGGTGATTTCGTTCCAAACTCGCTCAAATTGTGCACTTTGTGTATAGTTATAAATATACAAATCGTGTTCAGGGTGTTTGTTTACCTTGATATAATTCTGCGAAATCATCTCTTTTAATAATACTGTATTCATGAGTTCTAATCTTTGAACAAAGATTCAAAAACTACTGCGCAGTTATTTTGCGTAGTTAGTATTAAAAATTATTTTCATCTTCATATTTATATTCCGATTTATTTTTCATTCTTAAACTTCTGTCTTTGATAATCTTTATAAAACTAGAAAGCCATTTTTGTAAATTTTCAAAATCGGTGTTTTCTTCTCTGAAAAGATATTTTCTCAGATCTGGAAACGCATTTGCAATTTCATTTTTGGTGTACAATTCTTTTCCTTCATGAAGCGAAATGGCTTGTCCTAACTGAAATGCAATTGATTTTAGAATATCCAAATGGTTCGTATTTTTCCCGAAAGAAGCAATTTGATTCAAATCAATTTTTTCTAATGCGAGAATCTTTTCGTTTAAATCTCCTTTTAAAGCATTTTTAATTAAAATCCTGTGTTCTGTTTTACTTAAAAAAGACAAAATCATTCGGATGCTTCTCAAAAATTTCAAATCAATATCTCGAACCAAAAGTTTCGTTATCTGGTTTTCAAATTTCTGATGATGATTTTTATAAGTATAAAATAATGCATTATTCAATTCGTCTGTTGTGCCTTTGTAAACTTCAACTAAATGACCATTTCGTTGCACAGCAAGATTGGCATTTATTTCTTTTTCAGGAAAAAATGATGTTATAGATTGACTGAGTTCTTTAGATAGTGAAAGTTTTTCTAAGATCGTTTCGGGCATTTCTTCAATAAAGAAAACCAAATCGAGATCGAGGGAATTTTCAGAACCAAATATTTGATAGATTGGCAGTTTCATTTTTTAGAACTTTTCATTTAACATATCAATACATTCCTCTTTACAAGTTAAAAAACCATTTTCTGATTGAAACGCTCCAAAATTATGAATTAGTGACAACCAATGATGAATATAATTTTGTAATATTTTTTTGTCATTCTCTCCAACAACTTTTCTATAAATAAAAGGTTCCAAATCTTTGAAATGATGTACCAATTTTTTCTTGGTATATATTTCAACATCATTTTCAAGTAAAGCGATATTTTGGCCCACATAAAAAGCAATGATTTTCCAAATATCAATATCATCAGTATTCTTCTGATTGAACTGAGAAATCGAAACAAAATCTATCTTATTAAGTGCTTCCAGTTTTAAATTAAAATCGTGGATTCCTTTTAAAATTGGACGAATTTGAGTTCGATACTCCGTTCTGGTCAGCATTGTCAAAACAGTACGAACCGCTTTGTAAATAGCGAGTGTTTTATTTCTGACATGTTTTTCTTTTACTAATAATTCATGCTTTTGCTCATGCAATAAATACGTTTCGAGTAACGCATTATTAAGCAAATCAATCCATGATTTAGTAAAAATTGTATCTGTTATTTTTCCGTTTTCAATTACCGCAAAAGTTGCATTCCAATCCAGATCATATTCGTTCAAAAGTGCCAATACTTTGTTTTTTCTGTCTTCCTGTTTTTCAGGCATTTCTTCTTTTGAAATAACGATAATTACATCTAAATCTGTAGAATCATCAGAACCATAAACATAATATGGGTAAGGAAAAGTTGTTTTCATTTTGCTAATTATTTATTTAAAAACCTATATTCAAAAGTTCATTTTTTAAATATTCTCTCAAATTATTACCGAACATAATAATATCAGCTCCCCAGACAGAAATAACGGGTGAAAGATATTTATCTTCAAAAACTACCAGAACACGATGATGAAACATCGGAATATATCCTACAATTTTTGACACATCAAAACCAGCTTCAGTTAAGACTTTTTCTGCTTCAATTATATTATCATTAAGTTCTTCAATAATCCATCTTGACTTTTCATAATCTTCAGGATATTGGTAAAAAAAGTTTTCACGCTTATATTCAACATCTGATTTATCATCGGGATTAATAGAAATCCAATGTGCATCTATATTTGAAAAAATCAACAACATTTCTCTATATTCCCAAGGAAAATCAAATCCAAACAATTTTTGCAACTCATCAATTTGTTTTCTGCTGATTCCTTTTAGGAATTTAGCATTTGGTTGCATTTGAAATCCATAAACATTATCACTAATGATTTCTATTCTTTTGAAATACTTTTCGGCTTTGTATTTTATATCTTTAATCGTTAACATATTTCAATTTTAAAAGTAAAAAACCACGAATCTCATTTACAAATCCGTGGTTTTAAAATTAATCTATTAAAAGCTGTGTCACAACCGCTAGGTTCATCGCCCATTGCGCTGTGTACACCTCATCAGCGATTTCATTTTCGGTAATCGTTAAACCTTGAGCTTCCGCTTTTAGTTGTAATAAATTACCAATATTCAATTTGCTGTTCAATTTTGCCAATAGCGCCTGAACTCCTTTGAAATCCAAACCACCCACAACCTGACCTCCGAAAGTCATCTCTAACCAAACGATTTCTCTTTTGGCTACATCCAACACTCCAAAAACCAAACCTTTGGCAACATTTTGTGTCACACGAACCTGATGATCTACACACGACGGATCGTATGCAACACCTGTTCTCTCCGAAATTTTCATCGGATATTTACTATTCATCCAACCCACAACTAGATTTGGTGTAATACTTCCGTTGCTGTACGCATTACAAGTAAAAGTTACAAATTTTGCTTTGGCTTTCGCTAATTCATCGATGTTGATATTGATGTATTCAGCAGTTCCAATTTTATTCGGAATACTTCTGATATCACCACTATGCTGACAACCTGTAGTTGTTAATCGGCTGAAAGAACAAATATCTGAACGGTCTTCGTATGCGATATGACAGCTTAAATCCATATCTAAATGTTGCGCTGGCAAATCTTTACCCCATTGCATAAACAATCGCACTTCGTTTCCTTCAACTGGAAAACGGGTTCCCATTAAAGCAACTGGCAAATCCTGAACTGTATCGCTTCGATCTCCGATAGAAACCGGAATATTAAACAATTGCGGATCGATATAAATTGTTTTATTTGGATTTGAAACCGACGCAAATCGCTTTTTCATCGCCAAAATAGTCAAGTCTTCGATTTGATTTTTCATATCGTTCAACATAAAATCTTCGTACAACTTCAACAACGGATTTGATCCCACACGTTTGTTTGTTCCACCCAAAGGCTTCACACTTCTTTGCATGTTTACATCAAAGTAATTTTGTGCATACATGTTTAATGTAAATACCAATCGCGCTGGAACTTTATCGATAACTTCTTCGAAATGAGCAATAGTTTCCTTCGCTCCAAACCAAAGCATATTCGAAAACAACGAACGTGCAAACAAACCTGGACGTTGTTTCAACAATCCAAATGTTTTATCGGCATCAAATTTCAATCTTGACGAATTTACTTTGCTTTGCCAAACATCGTACACTTGGTTGTAGAATACATCCATCAAAAAATTCAATTTCTCAAATCCTTTTCTTTTGCTGTATTCTGCCAAACGCAACGCTCGGATAAAACGAACCCACATTCCTCTTTTCGGATGCATGATTTCGCACATTGTTTCTACATCCAAATCCATTTTATTCAACCAATTTGCCACCATCAAACATTCTTTTCGAGAATATTTTAGCTTCAAATCTTTTTTAGAAGCAATTCTCGCCTGAATGCTTGTATCTAACGAATTATGAAAATGCTGACCGTTTTTAGTCGTTCTTTTGATAATCGTTTTTGGTTCGATAATCTGCAACATTCCGGTATTTTTATACCATAAATAACGTAAGATATCGGTTGGCGTTTTCAAAAACTGCGAAGCCAAATCTTCATTCCCGTTTTCAATCAAAAGATCGATCACTAGCATTAAAGTTTCCTTCATTGCAATTTCAGTTTTTGGCATAGCCAAATATTTCATCGCCATTTTTAAACTATCTACTTGAGTAGCATCTAAAGCAGTTTTTGACTGTAATAACGAGATATAGAAGTTTTCTAAATCATTTTCATTCCACAATTCAAGCACTTTTAATTTGCTTCCTTGACCGATATTTTCCAATTTTCCGAATTCAAACGGAGTACCACAAAACGGGCAACCGTTATATCTTTCTAATGGAAAAGTATGATCTGGAATTATATGTCCGCATTGTAATTTTGTTCCGTTTTTTGTTTGAAAAACATTTCCAAAATACGTAATGATATGATCTATAACCGATTCATTAGTTGGCACATTCCATTCTTTTACCAATGGCGTCCAGTTTTTATCGGTTCCTAAAACTTCTCTTAGCACTTCTAAAACCTCGATTTTATAATTTGGGCTGACATTATTTAAAGCCTGTAATAACGTTTCAGAAAATGTATATCCGAGTTTTGAAACATTGGCTACGAAAACCGATGTTGTTCCTGATAAATTCTTATTATCATTCGTAATCATTTCTGATGGAATGAAAATAGCATTTTGACGTAAACTGATTTTTAATAATTCTTTTGTTTTCATTTTTTTTAATTTTTAAAATTTAGATAATGGTGCTTCTGAGTTCTACCTAAAAGAGTGTTTGAAGTAAGAAGCACTTGACCTTAAATTGGAGTGTAATGAATTAGCTGATTCAAATTGGAAGTTTGTGGGTTTCCCCGAGAAGTAAGCTAATTTTGACCCTCGCTTTTTTTACTAATGATAATTTTAAAACTAGCTGGACTCGAACCAGAAAAAACCGATTTCTAGAAGTAAGTTTCAATTGACCATTAATAGTGAAGCAGATGGGATTCGAACCCATGACCTGGACGTTAAAAGCGTAAGAAGTAAGTTTGGATTGACCTTTTAAGGATAATTTCAAAACTACCTGCTCTATCCGCTGAGCTACTGCTTCATGATATTGAATAAAAGGTAATTGTTTAAGTAATACGTGGAAAGTGTTTCGAAGTAACTCAAACTTGACCTATTTTTTCATTTTTTATTTCTATGAACGTTTGTTTTTATTTCTTGAGCAAAGATTTCTAAACTAGTACGCAATTATTTTGCGTAATAAAATTTTTGTTTCATTTTTTAGAAATACTATTTGTTTTATTTCTTGAACAAAGATTTCAAAACCACTACGCAATTATTTTGCGCAGTAAAAAAAGAATTTTAAATTTGAGTAAATATTTTTTTATTAAAACCGTGTAAGTCCCAATAGGACGGCATATTGGTGTTTTTTTTGAATTAATATAAAAGTTAAAAGTCCCAGCGGGACGAAATATTTATAGCTGTTTTCTATGCATACCTAAAAGAGCCCCAGCGGGGCGAAATATTTATTGATTAAAACAAACCAAAGTGTCGCTCCGCTGGAGCTTTACGATTGGATTTTATAATTTGCTATACATATTTCGCTTCTCCGAAGCTCTATCCAAACACATAATAATATGGATTTAAAAAAAATCTACACCGATCTACTTCTAAATATTGGTTTTCAAGATACTGAAATTCAGCAAAAATGGACTGATTTAGAAAAGGCATATTCCAAAAAATCAAGGTATTATCATAATCTCACCCATTTAAAAGAAATGATGGAGAGTTTTGAAATCTATCGTAATCGTCTTGATAATCCGAACGAAATATTGTTTGCAATTTTTTATCATGACTTTGTTTATTCGGCTTCAAAAAAAGATAATGAATTGAAAAGTGCCGAATTTGCTTTGTCGATTTTAAATGAAAATCACACTTTAAATAAGCAATTCGTTTTTGATGCTATTTGTGCTACACAACTTCATGCAAAAAATAAAAATGAAGATATTAATTGGTTAATTGATTTTGATTTGAAAATCCTTGCTAAAGATTGGGACGACTATAAAATCTATTTTGAACAAATCAGAAAAGAATATCGCATTTATCCTGATTTTCTATACAAACCTGGAAGAGCAAAAGCATTGAAACATTTTCTAGAATATGAATTTATTTTTCAAACAGATGAATTTAGGAGTTTATATGAAGAAAAAGCAAGACGAAATATTGAAAAAGAGATAATCCTTTTAGAAAGCAAAAAATAATCTCGCAAAGTCGCTGAGACGCAAAGTTTTTTTGTTTCACACAGATTTTACAGATTTGTGCAGATCTAAAAAGATTTTTTTATTATTTCAAATAATCTGTTGAATCAGCTTAAATCTGTAAAATCTGCGTGAAATAAATATAACCTTTAAACTATAGAATTTTGCACTTTCGCGACTTCGCGAGCAAAAACAACAAACAGTATGTCACAAAACAAAAACGCCTTAATTCGGTACAAAATAATCGACAAATGTCTTCAGAATAAATACAGGCAATGGACGCTTGAAGATTTAATCGAATGCTGTTCTGAAGCCTTATCTGAATATGAAGGCAGAGATATTCCGATTAGTAAGCGAACGATTCAGATGGATATTCAATTGATGCGAAGCGAAAAACTCGGTTATAATGCTCCAATCGTGGTTTACGATAAAAAGTATTATAAATACGAGGATGAAGATTTCACCATTACAGATATTCCGTTGACAGAAACCGATATGAATGTTTTGACCGAAACGGTTTCGATGTTGAAACAATTTAAAGATTTCTCTTTATTTAATGATGTGTCCGATATTTTACAGCGATTGGAAGATAAAATCTATGCCGAAAAATCGCATACCAAACCCGTTATTTATTTGGATAAAAATGAAAATTTAAAAGGACTTCATTATTTGGATGAAATCTATCAGGCAATCATCAAAAAAATGGTTCTGATTATTACCTATAAATCGTTTAAATCAAGAGAAGAAACTAAATTCCATTTTCATCCTTTTATATTGAAGGAATTTAATAATCGATGGTTTTTAATTGGAAAGACAAAAGCTTCTCAACCCATTACCAATCTTGCTTTGGATAGAATTGTTGCAATAGATTACGATTTTAACCTTCCTTATATAGAAGAAGATTTTGATGCCGAATCATATTATAAAGATATTATAGGTGTAACGGTTAATTCTGGTTTACAGCCAAGACGTATTGAACTTTGGATTGATGCTTCGAATGCGCCTTATGTCATTACAAAACCGCTGCATCCATCTCAGCGATTGATCAAAGAAAACGAAGATCACAGTATAATTGTCCATTTATTCATTACACCAAATTATGAAATGGAAAGACTTTTATTAGGCTTTGGAGGTTCGATTGAAATTTTAAGGCCAGAGGGCTTACGAAATCGTATGAAAAAGATTTTAAAACAAGCTATTTCGAGATATGAACCTGAAAACGAAACTGAGTCAAACACATAATTTTTTGAATAATCCAGAATTAAAACCAAAATAAATACAACAAAACGATTTTTACTATACTTAAATTGTTAAAATCTAAGAAAAGAATAGTATATTTCAAAATAAAATAACCAAAAATCCCAGTAAACCAAGGGAATTATTTAACTAACCAAAAATTTATGAAAAAATAATATGCATGCATAGTATTTTTTCATTATATTTGAAATCGATATAGTTACCTATGAAAGACAAAACGATAGATTATATTTTGAGAGCGACATGGCAAGCTGTTTCAAGAATGTATAATGAAGAGGCTGCAAAATACGATGCTACCATGGCAACCGGGTTTGCACTTTTGAGCATGGATAAGGAAGAGGGAACGCCATCAACCGCTTTAGGTCCGAGAATGGGCATGGAAGCAACGAGCTTGACCAGAACATTAAAATCTATGGAAGAAAAAGGTTTAATTGTTCGTAAAAAGAACCCAAGTGACGGAAGAGGTGTTTTAATCTACCTTACCGATTTTGGAAAAGAAAAAAGAGATTTATCTAAGAATACCGTTCTGAAATTTAATGAAACTGTTAGAAAACATGTTTCAGAAGAAAAACTGAATCATTTTATAGAAGTTTCCGAAATTATAAATGAACTGATTCACGATAAAAACATATTCAATCACACGAGCGCCAGCGAACTGGCGAAGCAAACTGAAAACAAAGAAAAAGAATAGCTTTTAAAGCCATTTATTTTCTCCTACAAACAAATAATTAAAGTATGAAACGCACAATTAAAAAAGTTGCTGTAATTGGATCCGGAATTATGGGTTCAGGTATAGCTTGTCATTTTGCCAACATTGGTGTTGAAGTTTTACTGCTTGACATCGTTCCGCGCGAGTTGACAGAAGCTGAAGCTAAAAAAGGATTAACGCTTGAAAGTAAAGCCGTTCGCAACCGTGTGGTAAATGACCATTTGGCGAACTCATTAAAATCAAAACCCTCTCCTATTTACAGTCAGAAATTCGCAAGCCGAATCACAACTGGAAATACGACAGACGATATGGCAAAAATTGCCAATGTTGACTGGATTATTGAGGTTGTTGTAGAAAGATTAGATATTAAGAAATTAGTATTCGAACAAATCGACAAATTCCGCAAGCCGGGAACTTTGGTTACTTCTAATACTTCTGGTATTCCAATTCACTTCATGAGCGAAGGAAGAAGCGAAGATTTCCAACAACACTTCTGCGGAACGCACTTTTTTAACCCTGCGCGTTACTTGAAATTATTTGAAATTATTCCTGGTCCAAAAACTTCAAACGAAGTATTGGATTTCTTAAACGAATACGGTTCTAAATTCTTAGGAAAAACTTCGGTTGTTGCTAAAGATACTCCAGCATTTATTGGAAACAGAATTGGTATT
>NZ_DASWYK010000174.1:0-8591 GCF_036405015.1 Flavobacterium sp.
GCACATAGCAATAGCAGGAAACATAGGCGCAGGAAAAACCACTCTGACCAAATTATTAGCCAAACATTTTAAATGGGAACCTCATTATGAAGATGTAGTTGATAATCCTTATCTGGATGATTTTTACCATCAAATGGAACGCTGGTCGTTTAATCTTCAGATTTATTTCCTTAACAGCCGTTTTCGTCAAGTGCAGCAAATTCGCCAAAGCGGAAAAAAAATCATTCAGGACAGAACGATTTATGAGGATGCTTATATTTTCGCTCCCAATTTATATTCTATGGGATTGATGACAAGTCGCGATTTTGAAAATTATACTTCTTTATTTGAATTAATGGAATCTTTGGTAAAACCACCCGATTTATTGATTTATTTAAGAAGTTCTATTCCGAATTTAGTGGGGCAAATTCACAAACGCGGACGAGAATACGAAAACTCTATTTCTATCGATTATTTAAGCCGTTTGAACGAAAGATACGAAGCTTGGATTCAAACTTATACTAAAGGACGTTTATTAATCATTGACGTTGATAACATCAATTTTGTGGATAATCCAGAAGATTTGGGAGATATTATCAATAGAATTGATGCTGAGTTGAACGGATTGTTCTAAAAACACTGATTTCACGAATTTACACGAAATATAAAAAAGCCTCTAAAAATAATTTTAGAGGCTTTTCTTTTGAAACACATCTTAAACAGTATTAAACCTAACAGGTTTTTAAAACCTGTTAGGTTTCCGTCAATGTTTATATTATTTCGCAGCTTCAACTTTTGCTAAAACTTCTTCTTCGGTTCCTTCAAAAACTTCGGTTGTGGTTTTACCGTTTTCAGTTTTAGTAACAGTTCCAGTAGTTTTTCCGTTTATATTTTTAACCTCAACTTTCACGGATTGACTTTCTGTGTGGGCATATTTTCCATTTGCATCAAAGTGTGCCAGACATTTTGCTGTTTCTTCAGGAGAACAACCTTTTTCTTTACACATCTTAATACATTCTTCTTTTGTCATTCCAGACATATCTCCGCACTTAGAAAGGCCGCTCGCATGCATTTCTGTTTTAGCGCAGCATGAAGCCTTTCCAGCAATGTCTGACGGAGCATGACCTTCACCCAAAATCGGAGCAATTACCAATCCAATCAAACAAGTTAACTTGATCAAAATATTCATTGAAGGTCCAGAAGTATCTTTAAACGGATCCCCAACAGTATCTCCGGTTACGGCTGCTTTATGTGCATCTGAACCTTTATAAGTCATTTCTCCGTTAATCATTACTCCTGCTTCGAAAGATTTTTTAGCATTATCCCAAGCACCTCCAGCATTGTTCTGGAAAACTGCCCAAAGTACTCCAGAAACGGTAACTCCTGCCATATATCCTCCTAACATTTCAGCAATAAGCTGATTGTTGTCTGCGTAAACCAATTTCCCAATAATGACAATCAAAATTGGAAATCCAATGGTTAAAATTCCTGGAAGCATCATTTCGCGTAAAGCAGCTTTTGTAGAAATCTCAACACATTTTCCGTATTCTGGTTTTCCAGTTCCTTCCATAATTCCGGCAATTTCTTTAAACTGACGGCGAACTTCGTAAACCATATCCATTGCGGCTTTTCCAACTGAATTCATCGCTAAAGCAGAGAAAACCACTGGAATCATTCCACCAACAAATAACATAGCCAAAACTGGCGCTTTGAAAATATTAATTCCGTCAATTCCTGTAAAAGTTACATAAGCAGCAAATAAAGCTAATGAAGTTAAAGCTGCAGAAGCAATTGCAAATCCTTTTCCAGTTGCTGCAGTTGTATTTCCTACTGAATCTAAAATATCGGTTCTAGTACGAACTTCTTTTGGTAATTCACTCATTTCGGCAATTCCTCCAGCATTATCAGAAATTGGTCCGAAAGCATCGATTGCCAATTGCATTGCCGTTGTTGCCATCATTGCTGAAGCCGCTAGCGCCACTCCATAAAATCCTGCTAAAGCATACGAAATCCAAATTGCTACAGCAAATAATAATACGGTTGGAAAAGTTGAAATCATTCCTGTTGCCAAACCTGCAATAACATTGGTTCCTGCTCCAGTTGACGATTTTTGAACAATTGCCAAAACTGGTTTTGTTCCTAATCCTGTATAATATTCTGTTACTGATGAAATAGCTCCACCAACAACTAAACCAACTAATGTTGCATAAAAAACACGCATTGATGAAATAGCTTTAGAACCTTCTCCAAAGAAAGTCATCTGCATGGTTTCTGGAAGCATATGTTTTACTAAAAAGAAACAAGCTACAGCTGTTAAAATAATTGAAACCCAGTTCCCTATATTTAACGCTTTCTGTACCTGAGCTTCTCTAGCATTGTCATCTGAAATTTTTACTAATGTCGTTCCAATAATAGAAAATAAAATTCCGAAACCTGCAATTGCCATTGGAAGCAAAATTGGACCAATTCCTCCGAAAGCATCATTAATGCTGCCTCCCATATCTTTTATCACATAGTTTCCAAGAACCATTGCCGCCAAAACTGTTGCTACATAAGACCCGAATAAATCGGCTCCCATACCAGCAACGTCTCCTACATTATCTCCCACGTTATCTGCAATTGTTGCTGGATTACGCGGATCATCTTCTGGGATTCCAGCTTCTACTTTACCTACTAAATCGGCACCAACATCGGCCGCTTTTGTATAAATTCCTCCTCCAACACGGGCAAATAAAGCGATTGATTCTGCTCCTAATGAAAATCCTGCAAGAGTTTCTAATACAACCGTCATTGTATCAGTGTCTTTCCAAACTCCGCCAGAAAATAAATTAAAAAAGATTATAAAAAAAGCTGTCAATCCTAAAACTGCCAGCCCTGCAACACCTAATCCCATTACGGTTCCTCCGCCAAAAGACACTTTTAATGCTTGTGGCAAACTAGTACGTGCCGCCTGAGTAGTTCTAACGTTTGTTTTAGTTGCTATTTTCATCCCAATATTTCCTGCATAAGCCGAAAATAAAGCACCAAAAATAAATGCTATTACGATTAATAAATGTGTTTTTACACCTGGAATAAAAGTAATTCCTGCCAAAGCTAAACTGGCAATAATTACAAAAATGGTTAACAGCTTATATTCTGCTTTTAGGAAGGCCAAGGCTCCTTCGTAGATGTAATCTGAAATCTCTTTCATCTTGCCATCTCCAGCATCTTGTTTTAAAACCCAAGTCCTTTTTATTCCCATGAAAAGTAATCCTAAAACTGCCATAACAATTGGCAGGTAAATCATAAATGCATTCATAATTATTAATGGTTTTGGTTAATAGTCAACAATCTAACTAAAACGAATTTAAACAAAAAAGCAATACTCCTGACGGAGTATTGCTTTTTTTATAAATTATGAATGCCTAAATTATTTAATACTAAATAATCCTGCAGGTTTATTTTCAATATCATCAAAACGTTTTGTACACTCAGCGATAATATCGTAAGCTTCTTTTACGTCTCCCCATCCTTCTACATCCACTTTTTTGTTTTCAAGGTCTTTATAAACCTGGAAGAAGTGCTCAATTTCTTTTACTAAGTGAGGGTTAATATCAGAAAGATCGTTTAATGAATTCCAGATTGGATCTGAAACTGGTACACAAATAATTTTCTCGTCTGGTCCTTTATCATCTGCCATGTGGAATACACCGATTGGTTTAACTTCCATAACACATCCAGGAAAAGTTGGCTCATTTACCAAAACTAATACGTCAAGAGGATCACCATCTAAAGCTAAAGTTTCTGGAATAAATCCGTAATCAGCTGGGTACATCATTGAAGAGAATAACATTCTGTCGAAACGCATTCTTTTAATTTCAAAATCGTACTCGTATTTATTTCTGCTTCCTCTTGGTATTTCGATTAACACATCGAAAGTTGTTAATTTGTCTGCGGTCATTTTCGTTTTTTAATGTTTCTATAATTTCGGTTGCAAAAATAACTAAACAATCCCTTTTTACAATAAAAAAAGTACATTAATCTATGCATTTTATCCATAAATTAATGTACTTTCTAAGTTATATAACAGAGAGTTAATAAAAGGTTTTATAAATTAACATCTTCAAGCAACTCATTGCTCAAAATACCAGAGCAAATTTCTCTAACTTCTCCTGTCATTCTAATGTTAAAATTGGGATCTACATTTATTTTTAATGTTCCGCCCTGCATTTTAATTGTAATATTTTCATCTACCAAACCTTTCTTTTTCATTACACTTGCAACTGCACAAGATGAACTTCCTGATGCAAGTGTAAATCCTGCTCCTCTTTCCCAAATTAAAACTTCAACTTCATTTCGGTTTATTACTTTGGCAAACTGAACATTGATTCTGTTTGGAAACATTTCGTGATTTTCTAAAAATGGTCCAAATTGTTTGATTTCGTCAATACTTAAATCTTCTTTCAGAATAACACAATGCGGATTTCCAACAGAAACACAATTGACATCAAAAGATTTTCCATTTGCCTCAATCGTAATGTTGTCAACTTCTGGCGTTTCAAATTTCGTTGGAATTAAATCTGATTTAAAAATCGCCTGTCCCATATCGACAGTGATAATTTTTGCTTTATTATTTACCGTTTCTTCAATTGTAGCTTTTACAATACCACCTTTTGTTTCAACCGTAAATTCTTTTTTATCTAATACTCCGTAATCAAAAACATATTTACAAAATATACGAAGCCCGTTTCCGCTCTTCTCCGCTTCAGAACCGTCTGGATTAAAGATTTGCAAACCGATATCAGCACGATCAGAATCAACTAAAAGAAGAATACCGTCAGAACCTATTCCGAAATTTACATTACAGATTCGTGTTATTGCTTTTTGAGTAAGTTCAAATGTAATATTCTTGCTGTCCAGCACTATATATTCATTTCCTAATCCGTGAGTTTTTACAAAGAAATTGTTGTTCATTTGTTTCATTATATTTTATTAATCTGACTAGAAATAGAATCCGAAAGATCCTTTTACAGCAAATTTGTGAGCGTCTGGCATGTCTAAATAATTCCCTCTCCAAGAAAAATCAATACGGAATACTTTGAAAATATTTCCAATTCCGGCATGGTATTCATAATATACTTTTTCTGGGGCATTATAAGGCAATCCAGAAGCATTGATAGCGCGATTCGCATCAGAAATAGTTCCATGAACGGCTCTTACACCAACAAACTCTCTCCAATTCAATTTTCTCATAAATGGAATTCTGGCGAATAATCTTCCTCCAAAATCATGATTCCATTGCAAAGTAGTATATTGATCGGTTACGAATTCGTAGAAATTCAAGTTACTGAATGTATTTTCAATTGTAAAATACGTCTGGTTACCCGGAATTACACTCATTAATCCTAACGGAATTGTACCGAAGGTTTTTCCTGTTTCCACTATAATATTCGATCTTCCTAAAGGTCCGATTATAATTGGCTGTTTGTAGAAAACCTGAATTTTCTCATAAGCAAAATCACTGTCTAAAACACCTTTAAGACCATAACTAAAGTTCACAAAGAAATGACTGAATGGACTATCCACTAAATCTCTTTCTACACCGTAACCAATTGTTTTACGATTTGGCATATATTCAAACTGAATATTAGCTTCAGATTGTTTTACATCACTTTTTATAACTCCCATTGGGTTTGCGGCAGTTGGCAATGTGGTATAATAATCTAAACTAAAAGTCTTAGAAGCCGATTCTAATGTTCGATAAGAGAATCCTGCTGAAACAATAAAGTTCTTTTTCGGCTCCATTTCAACCGAAATGTTACTCAAATTAATGTTGGTCAGCTTTCCATTACTTCCTGTTGTAAATAAAGCAGAAGACGCAAAACTTCTTCCCAATACATCATTTGTGGTGGTTAAACTCGCTCCGATTTGTTCGATATCTCGTCTGTTTCCTCCCGAAATAATGACACGGTTTTTCTTGTCAACCATCCATTTTCCTGAAAGTCCATATTTAAATTTATTGTCGTCAAATCCGTATGCAGTATAAGCTTGCAAACGCCATGGATCATTTGGTCCAAAATAAGTTCTTCCTCCTACTCTTAGTCGTAAACCTTCTACTTCGTTATATCCAAAAGTAGAATAAATAGGGCCATAGTCGAAGTTCTTAAATTCGACATAACCACTTCCTAAAATGGAGACGAGATTATACAACTGCTTAAATCGCTTGACGGTTTGCAGTGTATCGAGCATTTTATAAATCCCCGCTTCGTCTTTATTTAATTTTTCGAAACGATTTTCTTCCCAGAATTCAGGCGGTCGTTCATAGACCGCATTGTCTATGAAATTGACTTCTTCTTTATAAAATTTTTCTGGTTTTTGAATATTGAATTTATGATTACGATATAAAGTCGTTCGTTTTCCATAAACTCCTTTTGATTTTTCTTTTTTATTTAAAGCAAAATCAGACATCATATAATCACGAGTCAAAAGAAAAATAGAATCATTTTCTACTTCAAACTCCTGCTCAATATAAATGTCTTTTACCCAGTTAATATTGGCGCTTTTAGTAACGCCCATATTAATTTTCTTGATGGCAAAAGTGGTATCGTTTACCCAAAAATCACCTTTAAACGTTAATTCATTTTTACGTCTTGGATAAAAAACAATATTAAAACACCATTTTTTGTCGATATAAGCACTGTCTTTTAATACATAATTGTAAACATCAATTCCTGTTCTTGAAAGCGGACTTGTAAAACTTTTATCAAAAAACTTTAAGTGATTATCGTAAATATTATAATCTGAATACAAATCTTTTACAAAGGCCAAAATCTGCTGATTACCTTGAAAACCAGACATTTTATTTCCAGTAAGATTTTCTTTTACCTTCTTTAATTTATTATCTCCGTAAACATCATAAACAGATTCGTTGATAAAAATTGGAAGATATGTTTTTCCCGTAACAGTTGAAGTATCTACATGGTTGAAGACAAACTCCATTCCTTTGAAAAGCTTGTTTTTCATGAATGCACTATCAATGGTATTCATGTCAAACTCTACCTTTTCATACTTCTGCATTTCATATTGATTGAATTGGTAAAGTCCGTTTTTACGTTTTCTTTCCCAAATCTTTCTCAAAATATCCAGTGCTGGATTATTCTTTTTAGAAGTTTTTCCAGTATAAATTACAACCTCATTAAGAGCTTCGGCTTCGCCTAAAACAATTTTAAAATTATAATTGACCGCTTTGTCTAAAGGTACTTCTTTGTCTGAAAATCCTGCCGAAGTAACTATTAATGCTGTATAAGTATTAGGTGATTCTAAATAAAAACGCCCATCTTCGTTAGAAACAATTCCAGTATTAGAACCTTTAAAAACAACATTAGCAAAAGGTATTGGCTGATTTGACTTGTCCAAAACAATTCCACTCACTTTCGTTTGTGCAGTAGCAATAGCCGCAAATGCGAATACAAAAAATAGGCTGAGTAAAATTATTCTTTTCATTGTTCGGGCAAAAAAAAACTTCATCAATTAACTATGAATGATGAAGTTTTGTGAGTATTTTAAATGTGTATTATTTGTATAATACTTTTTTAACTGCTTTTACTACATCACCTGCATTTGGCAACCAGTCTTTAAGCAATACTGGAGAGTAAGGTGCAGGAGTATCTGCAGTTGTAATACGTTGAATTGGCGCATCAAGGAAGTCGAAAGCCTGTTCTTGAACGATATAAGAGATTTCAGAAGAAAGGCTGGCAACTGGCCAAGCTTCTTCAAGAATTACTAAACGATTTGTTTTTTTAACCGATTTTAAGATTGCATCTTTATCCATTGGACGAACTGTTCTTAAATCGATGATCTCACAAGAGATTCCTTCTTTAGCTAATTCATCAGCAGCAATAAAAGCTTCTTTGATGATTTTTCCGAAAGAAACAATAGTTACATCTGTTCCTTCACGTTTAACATCAGCAACACCAATTGGAATTGTGTATTCTCCGTCTGGCACTTCACCTTTGTCACCGTACATTTGCTCAGACTCCATGAAAATAACTGGGTCATTATCGCGAATTGCAGATTTTAAAAGTCCTTTTGCATCATAAGGAGTTGAAGGAACAATAACTTTAAGACCTGGAGTATTAGCAAACCAGTTTTCTAAAGCTTGTGAGTGAGTAGCTCCTAATTGACCAGCAGAAGCTGTTGGTCCGCGGAAAACGATAGGCACATTAAATTGTCCTCCTGTCATTTGACGCATTTTAGCAGCGTTATTAATAATTTGATCAATACCAACTAAACAGAAGTTGAATGTCATATATTCTACAATAGGGCGGTTTCCGTTCATTGCAGAACCTACTGCAATTCCCGAAAATCCAAGCTCAGCAATTGGAGTATCAATTACTCTCTTTTCACCAAACTCAGCAAGCATTCCTTTTGAAGCTTTGTAAGCTCCGTTGTATTCTGCAACCTCTTCTCCCATTAAATATATGGATTCATCGCGACGCATTTCTTCGCTCATCGCTTCGCAAATGGCCTCTCTAAATTGTATTGTTCTCATATTTTATATTGTATGTTGAATTTTCTGAAGAGCAAAAATAAATATTTTAAATAACTTAAAAGCATAAATTGAATTTAAAATC
>NZ_DASWYK010000175.1:0-6175 GCF_036405015.1 Flavobacterium sp.
GAAATCTCTTCCCGTCTGATTCATCATGCCTGCCAGTATTTCAGTGAACGTTTTTCGTTGTTGCGGGTGCAAAAGTAGAACCTTTTTCCGCTTTCGCAAGCTTTTCTGAACACTTTTTTACGCTTTTTTTTGATCTTTTTCTTAACTCGCTGGTAACGGCTTGTTTACATTCCAATAATTTTTCACCCTTTGTGCGGTTTTTCTGAAACAAGATGCATTATTGCTGTTTTTCGAGATTTTTGAAACAGGGACTT
The DNA here is from genome assembly GCF_036405015.1 of Flavobacterium sp. Lineage (GTDB taxonomy): Bacteria > Bacteroidota > Bacteroidia > Flavobacteriales > Flavobacteriaceae > Flavobacterium. Next base: position 255 of record NZ_DASWYK010000175.1, read on the forward strand.
TAGTGGTTTTTTCGATTTTCAGCCTGTTTTTTGACGATTTTTCAGCCTACCAAAATCTTATTTTTCCCAAAAACTTCTTCCGAAGACCGCTCCCCTAGCCCCGATAGCAGCGGAAATCCTTTTTATGGCGGGGTTCGCCATGAAAAGATTGCAGCGGATAGCGGGAAATGGCTCCTTATATTTATCGAAATCACAATTCTTAAACTCCAAATTCCAAAAAAACCGGATGTGACTTCGCTGCGCTCAGTATAACCATTCAATGCTATATATTATATATGTACAAAAAACAAACCCGACAGGTTTTCAAAACCTGTCGGGCTGCAAGTGGGAATTACTCATATATAATAGAGAATAAAAACTATACTATATAATGCATTATTAATTTAAAGCATCTATTACTTCTTTGGTGATTTCGATGCTTTTTAGTTTCGCCTGATGATCGAAGATTGGACTTGTTACCATTAGTTCGTCGATTCTTGCATAGTCAATGAACTTTTTCAAATCGGTTACTAATTGTTCTTTGTTTCCTGTAAAGGTTCCAGCGGTCATTTGGTTTACATGAAAACGTTCTGCTTCGTTCATGATATCGTCTAATGATGGAACTGGCGGCTGTAATCCTTTACGGTCGTTTCTTATTAGATTTAGGAACATTTGATACAAACTTGTAGACAATAACTCTGCTTCTTCATTTGTATCGGCAGCAATTACATTCACACATGACATTGTTTTTGGTTTATCCAAATATTCTGATGGCTGAAAATTTTCTCTGTAAAATTCAAATGCTTGAATCATCAACTTTGGTGCAAAGTGTCCGGCGAAAGCGTAAGGCAATCCATAAGCTGCCGCTAAAGCTGCACTGTCCATACTTGAACCTAAAATCCAAATTGGTACATTTAAACCTTCAGCTGGAAATGCACGAACTTTTCCTGTCGCATTTTCAGATGAAAAATACTCTTGAAGTTTGCTTACATTTTGTGGAAAGCGTTGTGCCTGCTCGAAAAAGTCTTTTCGAATTGCTTCTGCAGTTGGTTGATCTGTTCCTGGCGCTCTTCCTAAACCTAAATCGATTCGATTCGGGTAAAGGGTTTCTAGAGTTCCAAATTGTTCTGCTACCACTAAAGGCGAATGATTCGGGAGCATGATTCCACCAGAACCTACTCGGATATTTTTTGTCTGACTTGCCACATATCCTATTAAAACTACCGTTGCCGTACTTGCAACGTGTGCCATATTATGATGTTCTGCCAGCCAAAATCGCTTGTATCCTAATGTATCTGCTAATTGCGCTATATCTTTTGTTTTTTGAAATGTTTCTGTAGCATTGCTATCCTGAGTAATGATAGCGAGCTCTAATAATGAGACTGAAATTGGGTTTTTCATATAAATTAAGGCTAAAATGCAAAATTAAGCCATTTATGCGAATGCCTTTTGTTTTCTAATGTTAATAGAATTATAATATTCTTAAATTGATCAAAATGATTATTTCTAAATAATTAATTATTGTTTTACGATAATTAATTATACATTTGCAATATCAAACTTAACTTTCAGTGTATGAAAACGACTCATATTGTTTCTAGAATATTATTTTATCTCACCAGATTCTTGGCTGTAGTTTATTTTTTCTTGGCTGTATATTCAGTTTTTACTTTAGTGACGGGATTATTTTTAACTTTTAAAGAAAACGGAAAATATTTTCAGGTTTGTTATCCGTTTACTTCACATCCATTGATGTTAGGTGATTACAATTTGCCGTATATTCTTTTTGATTTTCTGGCTCCGCTGAGTCTTTATGGACTTTTCTTTTTATTGAGTAGTAATGTTTTTAAAGTTTTCTTTCAGCCGAAATTGTTTACCAAAAATAGCGTGGTGCACTTAAAACGTTTTTATTTATCGAATTTATTCATTCCGAGTATTGTGATATTATTTGCTTTCTTCTTTGTTCCTTTAGATAATGAAGTGATGCTTTTTATCATATTACACGGAATGCTTGGCGCTTTTGCTTATTTTCTAGCAGCCATTTTTAAACAAGGTTTAAACCTTCAGAACGAACAAGACTTATTTATATAGCTATGCCAATAATTGTAAATATTGATGTAATGCTTGCCAAACGCAAGATGCAGAGTAAAGAATTGGCAGAGAAATTAGATATAACGCCTGCTAATTTATCGATTCTAAAAACGGGAAAAGCAAAAGGCATTCGATTTGATACTCTCGAAGCGATTTGCAAAATATTAGATTGCCAACCTGGCGATATTTTAGAATATGTAAGCGAGTAGCTTTCTTTTAAATCAATTTTTCTGAAACTAAAAAATCGGCTTTTTGAGGCCGACAGGAATTCTATTGCCTAAAATTTTCAAAATCATCATTTATATAATCATCAAAAATCAATCAAAAAATGAACAGTTTATCAATCAAAAATCTCAGCAAAACGTATGAGAACGGCACGCAGGCGATTGACCATTTATCGCTTGACATTGCAAACGGAATGTTTGGTTTACTTGGTCCGAACGGCGCTGGAAAATCTACTTTAATGCGAACCATTGCTGCTTTGCAAGAACCAACTTCTGGAATTATTGAGTTTAACGGAATCAATATTCTCGAAAATCCAATGTTTATTAGGGAGAATCTTGGATATCTTCCGCAGGAATTTGGCGTTTATCCAAAGATTTCTGCTTATCGTTTATTAGATCATTTGGCCATTTTGAAGGGAATAGTTAATCAGAAAGAACGACATGACCAGATTTTGTATTTGCTGCAGCAAACGAATTTATTACAACACAAAGACAAAGCAGTTCATTCTTTTTCGGGCGGAATGCGTCAGCGTTTTGGAATTGCACAGGCTTTATTGGGAAATCCGAAGATTATTATTGTCGATGAACCAACTGCGGGATTGGATCCTGAGGAAAGAAACCGTTTCAATAATCTTTTAAGCGAAATTGGCGAAAGCATTATTGTGGTTTTATCCACACATATTGTAGAAGATGTTCGCGACTTGTGCACCAAAATGGCAATTATTTCTAATGGAAAATTGCTTTTAGAAGGAAATCCAAATGAAGCTGTCGATTCTTTGAAAGAAAAAATCTGGACGAAAGCGATTCATAAAAATGAATTAAAAGAACACAAGGAACACTTTAATATTATTTCGTCTCATTTGAATTCAGGAAAAATCAACATTCATGTTTTCTCTGATCAACAGCCTGATTCTGGTTTTGAATTGGTTTCTCCAGATTTAAGCGACGTTTACTTCAATATTTTATCTCAAAATCAACTAAAAAAATAATGTTATGCTTTCGAAATTAATTCAATTTGAATGGCATAACAATACCAGAAACTGGACATTTTATGCCTCCTATATTATATATCTAATTCTCGGCTTTTTTGTGAGCGCTTTTGCGAACTTTTCGTTTTCGGGCGCTTATAAAAATAGTCCGTTTGTATTGACTTATGCGATTGGTTTGATATCGCTGATGACGATTTTCTCTATAACGCTTCAAGTCGCACAGCAATTTTTAAAAGAATATGAAACCAAATTTGATGCTATAGTCTTCTCTACTCCTATTTCTAAATTTCATTTTTTGGGAAGTAAGTTTATCACAGCTTTTGTAATTGCGGTTTCCTCTTTTGGAATGTTCATTATCGGGATGATTGTCGGACATCAAATGTCGTGGATTCCGAAAAGCGAAATTGGTCCTTTTGAAATTCTAAATTACGTTTGGCCTTATTTTATAATTGTTATCCCCAACATTTTATTGTGTCTTTCGATTCTTGCAACGCTGGCTTGGCTTACGCGAAGCAAACTTTTTATTTATGTTGGCGGCTTATTCATCTACATCTTATATATAGCGGGTTCGATTTTTTCTAATTCGCCTTTATTTGCAAATGCTTCTCCCTCTTCCGCGAAAGCGATGTCTTTGGCTGCAAAAATAGATCCGTTTGGTTTGGCGGCATTTTTAGAGCAAACGAGATATTGGACGGCCATCGAAAAAAATACGCAACTGCTTTCGTTTTCGGGCAACTTTTTATTCAATCGAATCGTGTGGATTTGCATTTCTTTCCTTCTGATTTTTGTTTCCTATAAATTGTTTTCATTTCGAAAAACGAAAACTAAAAAGATAAAATCGGTTAAAATCAACACAAAAGAAGCAAAAGTCTTATCTGTTATAATTCCGAAACAGCAATTTAAAACCTCCAAACACAATTGGACTGTTTTTAAAAGCAATTTGAAAATGGATATTTATTTGGTTTTAAAAGGAATTCCGTTTTTACTGATTGTCATTTTACTTTCGGGATTATTAATGATTGAGATTTCAGACGAAATTGACGGTGGCATCAGATTGCCGGAAAGTATTACAAATACGGCTTTGATGATTTCTACCATTATGGATCGTTTGCCATTTATTTTGATTCTGGTTCTTCTTTTTTACAGCAATGAATTATTGAATCGAAGCGAAAATTCGAGATTTGAAATGCTAGAAAATACTGCTCCTTATTCTCCATTTGCAGTTTTGATTTCGAAATTGACAGCACTTTTTATGATTCCGATGATTTTAATTGGAATTAGTATTTTGATTGGAATTGGTTTTCAAATTACAAATGCCAATGCACCAATTGAAGCTGGACTTTACCTTTCGATGTTTTATTATATCGGATTTCCATTGTTTTTGATTTCGATTTTGGTAATTGCGATTCAGACTTTCATTAAAAACAACTATTTAGGATTGGCAGTTTCGGCATTTATCGTGCTTTTGTTTTGTACGGGAATTGGAGAACAATTAGGAATTTCGCATCCGTTATTTCGATTTGGAGATTCTTTTAAAAGAGAATATTTTGATTTGAATGGTTTTGGAAGTTATACTTTTCCGTTTCATATTTCAATGCTGTACAATTTTGGATTGGCATTGATTCTCCTGACTTTGACTGGAATTTTATGGAAACGAAATGCTACGATTCTAAAAACCATTCGCAGAAATTCATTTAATATAATTCAGAAAACAACTTTAGCTTTTGGAAGTATTCTATTTATTGGTTTTGGAAGTTATCTTTTTTATAAAACGAATATTGAATATCCGTATTTGACTAAAGACAATCAGAACAATTGGAGCGAGCAATACGAAAAACAGTTTAAAAAATATACGAATCTTGCCCAGCCAACGATTATTGCAGTAAAAAGTATAGTCGATTTATTTCCTGAAGAAAATCGTTACGAAGTAAAAGGCACTTATGAATTGATCAATAATTCGGAAAAAACAATCGATAGTTTACTCCTATATATAGATCGAAATTCGAAACTGATTTCTGTTGAAATTGAAAATGCTAAAAATTTGGATGATGTTTCTAAATTTCAGCATTATTGGTATCGATTGGAAAAACCTTTGTTACCTCAACAGAAAATAAAAATGAGTTTTGCTTTTACCTCAACTTGGTCACCATTTAAAGGTCATACCGCCTTTAATTCGATTATTGAAAATGGTTCATTTATGCGAATAAGCCGTTACTTTCCAACTTTTGGTTATCAGGATTCTAATGAAATCAGCAGTGAAAAAGAACGTATAAAAAGACATTTAAAACCGCAAACGCCACTTAAAAAGCTGGAAGAAAAATCGAAAACTACAAATGATTTCATTGATTATGATGTTGTAGTTTCTACTTCAAAAAATCAAACCGCAATTGGAATTGGAGATTTAATTGGAAACTGGAAAAAAGACAATCGCAATTATTTTCATTATAAATCTAATGGAAAAATTCCGTTTCGTTTTGCTTTTGCTTCTGCCGAATATCAAATTCAGAAAACAAATTATAAAGGCATTTCAATTGAAGTGTATTATGATAAAAGGCATTCTAGAAATGTTGAAAAACTAATTCAAGATGTAAAAAACACTTTGGATTATTGCCAAAACAACTTTGGAAAATATCCATAT
>NZ_DASWYK010000176.1:0-8057 GCF_036405015.1 Flavobacterium sp.
AAAAAAGCCCAAACTTTTAAAAGTTTGGGCTTTACAATATTTAAAAAACCTCAGCGCCTTAGTCCCTTAGAACCTCAGCACCTCAGACTAAACAATCGCTTTAACAACTGCCTTAGGAGCCTCTTTACGAGTTCCGTCGAAACCATCTACTCCAGATACTGTTGTATATTTTAATACATATTTTTTACCTGGATTAACGATTGAGTAAGCAGCCTGGCACATTAAAGTTGCTTCGTGGAAACCACAAAGAATTAATTTTAATTTTCCAGGATATGTGTTGATGTCTCCGATAGCGAAGATTCCAGGAATATTGGTCTGGTAATCTAATGCATTGTTTACTTTAATTGCATTTTTCTCGATTTCTAATCCCCAGTCTCCAATTGGACCTAATTTTGGTGTTAATCCGAAAAGCGGGATGAAATAGTCACAATCGATTTTGCGATGTGCTCCGTTTTCTTCGATATCTAATGATTCTACATGCTCTGCTCCGTTGATCCCGATAACTTCTGCTGGTGTAATTAATTTGATTTTTCCAGCTGATTTTAATTCCTGTACTTTTTCTACAGAATCTAAAGCTCCTCTAAATTCGTTTCTACGGTGAATTAAAGTTACTTCTGAAGCTACGTTTGCTAAGAAAATTGACCAGTCTAACGCTGAATCTCCTCCTCCTGCAATAACAACTCTTTTATCTCTGAATTTCTCAGGATTTTTAATGAAGTATTTTACTCCTTTATCTTCATAAAACTCGATATCTTCGATAAGTGGTTTACGAGGCTCGAAACTTCCTAAACCTCCCGCGATTGCGATAACTGGCGCATGAAATTTAGTTCCTTTGTTTGAAGTTACGATGAAACTTCCGTCTTCTTGTTTATCGATTGTTTCTGCACGCTCTCCTAAAGTAAAACCTGGCTCAAATTGTTTGATTTGCTCCATTAATCCGTCTACAAGGTCTCCGGCTAAAACTTCTGGGAATCCAGGAATATCATAAATTGGCTTTTTAGGATATAATTCTGAAAGTTGTCCACCTGGTTGTGGTAAAGCATCTAAGATGTGACATTTCAATTTTAATAATCCTGCCTCGAAAACGGCAAATAAACCTGTTGGTCCTGCTCCAATTATAAGTATATCTGTTTTAATCATTATGGTTGTTGTTTATAATCATTCTTAATAATACAAAGAAACGAATAATTTATTCTACTGACAATGATTTTTATCATTTCGTTTCTATGTGATACTTGTTACTCCTTATTTTTTTAATGAAGAGGTAATCTCATTCATTCTTTTAACCTTTTCTTCGAAATTGTTTTTAAGCATTTTCCGGTACTTACTCAGATTCTCAACCATTTGATTGAGGTCTTCCTTAATTACTTCTGCTGAAGTAATTAATTTATTTTTTTCAGTTGATTTTAATTCCTGTATCTTTTTTACAGCCTGCAAAGCTTCTCTAAATTCATTTGCACGTTGAATTAATCTTATTTCTGAAGCCACATTTACTAACAAAATAGTCCATAACGTCAAATCTCCTTCATCTGCAATAACAATTCTTTTATCTTTGAATTTCTCTGGATTTTCGACAAAATACTTTACTCCTTTATCTTCATAAAACTCGATTTCTTCTACAAACAACTTATAAGACTCAAAATCTCCCCGATCTTTTACAATTGCAATAATTGGTGTATGGAATTTAGTTCCTCTATTAGACGTTACAATGAATGTTCCATCTTCTTGTTTTTCGATTGTTTCTACGCACTCTCCTAATGTAAAACCTGGCTCAAATTGTTTAATTTGCTCCATTAGTTCATCGATTAGGTTTCCATCTAAAACTTCTGAAAATCCAGGAATATCATAAATTGACTCTTCATCTGAAAGATGTCCTCCAACCTGTGGTAAAGCATCCAGTATATGACATTTTAATTTTAATAATCCTGCCTCAAAAACGGCAAATAAACCTGTTGCCCCCGCTCCAATTACAAGTACATCTGTTTTAATCATCAAGGTGTTATTTTATCATTCTTATTTCTTGCAAAAAACGAATAAACCCTTAATATTTTTAATGATTTTTATCATTAATTTCTTTCCGAAACTTTTTTACTCTTTATTTTTTAATAAAGAAGTGATTTCATTCATTCGTTTAACCTTTTCTTCAAAATTGCCTTTTAGCGTTTTTCGGTATTCGTTCAGATTCTCAACCATTTGATTGATGTCTTCTGGAATTACTTCTTCAAAAAACTCTCTAAGTCTTTTTGCTGTTGTTGGCGATTTTCCGTTGGTCGAAATGGCAATTTTTACATTTCCTTTCGTTACGATTCCGCCCAAATAATAATCACATAAATCTGGTGTATCGGCGATATTGCAAATCAAATAACGCTTTCTGGCCAAATCGTATACTTTTTTATTTACTTCTAAATTGTCTGTACACGCAATTACCATGTGGCGCTTTTTGAGCATTTTCTTTTTAAACTTCGATTTTGTCAATTTTATCGAAGGATGTTGCTCTGCCAGAATTTTTATTTCTAAATGAAATTCTTTTGCTACTACCTCAACATTTGCATTCGGACTTGATTTTAGCAAGAAAGAAAGCTTTTCCAGACCTACATTTCCTCCGCCTACAATTAGTACATTTAAATTGTGAAGCTTTAGAAATATTGGATATAATTCGTTTTGTTCCATTTTAATTTATTTTCATCCAATCAAAATTAGATGATTTACCAATCAGATGTTCCTAACGGAACATTTTTTATTTGGAAACATTATTTTTCTACCGACCAATTGTTCCTCCGGAACATTATTGAAAACGTTTATTTTTTAGCAATGAATTGATTTTGTCGAAACATTTTATCTAACTCCTTTTTTTGACAAAATTCTTCGTAAAATCCTTTTAATTTATGGCTTTCGCGAACCACTTCGCCTAAAACAATGATGGCTGGAGAACCTAATTCTTTTTCTTTTACGATTTCTAAAATCGAATCGACTGTTCCTACGCCAACTTTTTCTTCTGCCGTTGTTCCGTTTTGGATGATGGCAACTGGCAGATTTCCTTTGTTTTCTTTTTGAAACAAATCGATAATCTGAGGCAATTTGTGCATTCCCATCAGGATTACAACTGTTGCAGAAGATTGTGCCGCCAAAGCTACATCTGAAGATAATTTTCTGTCTGATGTTGTGCCTGTAATCGCCCAAAAGCTTTCTGAAATTCCTCTTTTTGTAATCGAAATTCCTTGACTTGCGGGAACTGCCACTACAGATGAAATTCCGGGAACGACAATCGTTTCAATTCCGAAACTTTCTGCGTATTCTATTTCTTCGCTTCCTCTTCCAAAAATAAATGGATCTCCGCCTTTTAATCGAACTACATTTCCATACGTCAAAGCATTATCTACAATCAATTGATTGATTTGATCTTGCGTGTAAGCATGGTTTCCAATTCTTTTTCCAACAAAAATCTTGATGGCGTTTTTTGGTGCGTAACCTAGAATTTCTTCGTTGGCTAAGGCATCGTATAAAACCACATTAGCTTCAGCCAGTGCTTTTACAGCTTTTAGCGTCAATAATTCGGGATCGCCCGGACCTGCACCGACTAAAGTTATTTTGGGTTTTATATTAAGCATTTGCTAATTCTTGTGCTCTAAATGTTTCGATTTTATCAAAGAAAACGGTTGCTTGCGCGATGTAATCTTTAGCGAAAGCTTCAGATGGTTCATTTTTATTGATTTGGTAAACCAAGTCTTTAAAAGTTGAATTCAATTCGATTTTATTGGTATCAATAAAAACAGTGTCAAACAAATCAACGATTCCTGCGTGGTGGTTTGTTTTTTGATTTTCAGACAATAACAGCGCTTTTGCTCCATTTACAAATCCTGCATAAGCATGATAAATTGCATCTGACCATTTTTTCTCGTCGAAAGATTCTTGAGCTAAAATCAATTTCTCTTTAGCTTCAAACAATAAAGTCGCTACTAAATCGATCACAACACCAGCACATTCTCCAACTCCAACCGCTTTTACGTAATTATCTGCGTTACCCCAATCTACAAAATCAGCTTCTGTTAAATTGGTTACATCAGCTAATGGTTTTAAGATTTCGTAGAAGTATTTCTCTCCTTTTAAATCATAATAGTTTAGGAATTTTTCTCCATTCGCATTAGCGTCAAAATCATTTAAGATTTTACGCAAAGCTTCTGGTCCTCTACGGCTAGGAATTTTGATTACTTTATCAGCAAAACGTCCTTCTCCGTTTCCTAATCTTCCTCCACCCAATAAAACTTGTAAAGCCGGAGCCACTAATTTTCCTGAGTTGATAGACATTCCTTGGAAACCAATTGCAGACATATTATGTTGTCCGCAAGCATTCATACAGCCAGAAATTTTAATTTCGATTTCGCGGTTGTTTAAATATTGAGGATATTCTGCACTTAAAACTCTTTCTAATTCTTCGGCAATACCAGTACTGCTTGCAATCCCCAAGTTGCAAGTATCGGTTCCTGGACATGCCGTAATATCTCCAACTGAATTATATCCTAAATGAACAAAGTCTAATTTGGCTAATTCTTGATAAAAGAAAGGAAGGTTTTCTTCTTTTACGTGACGTATTACAATATTTTGACGCAATGAAAAACGTAATTCATTTGCTGCGTAATTTTTAATTAAATCTGCTAATAATCTCGCTTTATCAGTATAAAAATCTCCTAATAAAACTTTGATTCCGATAGCATAATATCCTGCTTGTTTTTGTGCAATTACATTCGATTTTTTCCAAGCTTCATAAGCTGCTGAATCTTCAACTGTAACTTGTGGCACTTCTAAAACTGGCTCTGCAATTGGACCATCAAAAGCAGTAGTGTCAATTTCGTATGTTTCAAAAGCGATTGCTTTTTTCTCTTTTTCAACCAAATCAAGGAAAACATCTCTTCCCATTTCTTTGATTAAGAATTTCATACGCGCTTTCATTCTTTTTGCACGCTCACCGTATCTGTCAAAAATACGGATGATTCCTTCTGCCGTTGGAATGATTTCATTAACCGGAACAAATTCAGAAAGTAATTCGGCATGCGCTGGCTGAGATCCTAAACCTCCACCGAACATAATTTTAAATCCTTTTTGTCCGTCTTTGATTTTCGGAATAAATCCTAAATCGTGCAAATAGCTCAAAGCCGTATCTTCGTCTGAAGAAGAGAACGAAATTTTGAATTTACGTCCCATTTCCTGACAGATTGGGTTTCTTAACAAATATTGAAACAAACCGTGCGCGTAAGGCGAAACATCGAATGGTTCGTTTACGTCTACACCTGCTAATTCGCTTCCTGTAATATTTCTAACGGTGTTTCCACAAGCTTCACGCAACGTAATATCGTCTTTAGCCAATTCTGACCAAAGTTCAGGCGTTCTGTCCAAGCTGACATAGTGAATTTGAATATCCTGACGTGTTGTAATATGCAAACGCCCTGTAGAATATTTATCTGAAACTTCCGTAATTCTTCTCAATTGCTCACTGGTTACTTTACCATAAGGCAATTTGATACGAATCATCTGAACGCCTTCCTGACGCTGACCGTAGATACCGCGCGCTAAACGAAGGCTACGAAAACGCTCATCATCAATTTTTCCTCCACGGAATAAGTGAATCTTTTTTTCTAATTCGATAATCTCCTTCTGAACTACCGGATTTTCTATTTCTGTTCTAAAACTTTCCATTTATCTTTTAGTTTGTAGTTTATTGTTGATTGTTTATAGTTTTGTTGACAGCATAACCATCAACCAAAAACCAAAAACTATCAACTATCTAATGAAACCTACTCCTGCTGTTGTGTTCGTTGCTGTATCGATTAAGATAAAAGCTCCGTTTGATTTGTTTTCGTTGTAAGCGTCAAAATATAAAGGCTTGCTTAATTTGATGCTTACTTCTCCGATTTCGTTTATTGCTAATTGTGAAGCTTCTGTTGTTCCTGAATAATCAGTCGCAATCGTGTTTTTAATGCTTTCTACTTTTGCTAAAACTCTGTTCGTATTGTGCTGTACTAAATATTTAGTTCCTGGAACCAATTTCTTGCTATCCATCCAGCAAACTGTCGTTGTAATATCTTTTTCAATTCTAGGAAGTTCGTCTGATTTTACAATCATGTCACCTCTCGTTACATTGATATCATTTTCTAATTCGATTGTCACTGAAGAACCTGCAGAAGCTTCATCAAATGATTTATCGAAGAAGTGAATTTTAGTAACTTTTGATTCTGTTAAAGATGGAAGAACCGTTACAGCATCTCCAACTTTAATTGAGTTTCCGTATAATTTTCCTGCGTAACCTCTGAAATCGTGGTATTCTTCTGTTTTTGGACGAATAACCGTTTGAACTGGGAAACGTGCTTTTCCTGGCTCATAAACATCATGAGAATGCAATCCTTCTAAATGTTCTAAAACAGTTTGTCCGTCGTACCAAGGCATGTTCTCTGATTTGTCCACAACGTTTCCACCGTTGATTGCGCTTAACGGAATGTAGCTTACGTTTTGTTCTTTGAAAGTACTTTTTGCATTTAATGCTTCAAAATCAGCTTTGATTTTATTGAAAACTTCTTCTGAATAATCAACCAAATCCATTTTGTTGATGGCAACGATTACTTCTTTTACTCTCAATAAATTATTGATAAAAAAGTGACGGTAAGTCTGCTCAATAACTCCTTTTCTAGCATCAATCAAAATGATTGAAACCTGAGAAGTTGAAGCACCTGTAACCATGTTTCTTGTATATTCTACGTGACCCGGAGTATCGGCAATAATATAACTTTTCTTTGCAGTCGAAAAATAAATGTGCGCAACGTCAATCGTGATTCCTTGTTCTCTTTCTGCTACTAATCCGTCAGTTGCCAAAGAGAAATCCAAATAATCGTATCCTTTTTGTTTACTGCTTTTTTCGATTGCTTCAATTTTATCTGTAGTCAATGATTTTGTATCGTACAATAATCTCCCGATCAAAGTACTTTTTCCGTCATCTACACTTCCTGCTGTTGCTATTTTTAAAACGTCCATTCTAATATTTTTGTTTCAGGTTTAAAGTTTCAAGTTTTCTTCGAAACTTATAATCTGTATGTTTTTGTTTTCTTGATCCTAACTTTTAATTTTAAATTCTCAATTTTTAATTGAATTAAAAGTATCCTTGTTGTTTTCTTTTCTCCATTGCAGCTTCAGAACGTTTGTCGTCGATTCTGGCACCTCTTTCAGAAATTGTTGATGATCTGATTTCGCCAACCACTTCTTCGATTGTTGCTGCATAAGATTCAACAGCAGCTGTACAACTCATATCTCCAACGGTTCTGAAGCGAACAATTCTTTCTTCGATTTGTTCGTCTTCTTCTTGGTACACAAAAGGAGAATGCGACCAGATTAAACCGTCTCTCAAAAAAACTTTTCTTTTATGTGAGAAATAGATTGATGGAATCTCGATTTGTTCTTTTTCGATATAACTCCAAACATCTAATTCTGTCCAGTTTGAAATTGGGAAAACACGAACGTTTTGACCATTTTCAATTTTTCCATTCAAAATATCAAACAACTCAGGTCTTTGATTCTTTTCGTCCCATTGTCCGAAATCATCACGAACAGAGAAAATACGTTCTTTAGCTCTTGCTTTTTCTTCATCGCGACGCGCACCACCAATACAAGCATCAAACTTAAATTCTTCAATTGCATCCAAAAGTGTTGTAGTCTGCAAACTGTTTCTACTAGAATATTTTCCAGTTTCTTCAACCACTTTTCCTTCATCAATAGCATCCTGTACATTACGAACGATCAACTCTAAACCTAATTCTTCTACCAATTTATCTCTAAAAGCAATTGTTTCAGGGAAATTGTGTCCCGTATCAACGTGCAATAGAGGAAACGGAATTTTAGCAGGGAAAAATGCTTTTTGTGCTAAACGCACCAACGTAATAGAATCTTTTCCTCCTGAGAAAAGTAAAACCGGTTTGTCAAACTGTGAAATTACTTCTCTGAAAATGTATATCGCTTCACTCTCTAAAGCGTTTGTTTTTAATACTGAACTCATTGTGTTTTTGTTTGATATTTTA
>NZ_DASWYK010000177.1:0-41151 GCF_036405015.1 Flavobacterium sp.
GCAAGAAGTCAAAACCTATCTTGATAACGGATTTTATCTGGGTTTTACGGGAGCGATTTCAGATGCCAAACGTTTCGCTCATTTAAAAGAAGTCATTCAGTACGTACCGCTCGACCGAATGATGATTGAAACCGATGCGCCGTTTATGCTTCCTAAGAATGTCCCGAACAGCCTTTTGAAGAAATACCACGAACGTCGATGCGAACCGTCTTTTCTGCCATATGTTGCAGGAACAATAGCCCAGTTTAAAGGAATTGCTTTGGATAAAATTGCGGAGGAAACGACTAAAAACGCAAAAAACTTCTTCAATATTTAAAGAAAATCCCAGAGGGATGATATATTTATAGAAAATACAGATTAAAGATAATTCAGCTCCAGCGGAGCGACATATTTTTACAGCATGACAAATCTCAAAAACCGAGGAAAAGAAGCCAGCGACGACGCTTTGTTTGGAACTGAGAGAATGCAGTTCAAACTAAAAGAAGCCGTAACCGATATGCATTATTTTTTAAGCCGAGGTTATGGCGAAAAATCAACATTGGCTTTAGTTGGAAACCGTTATCGCTTAAATGCACGTCAGCAACAAGCAGTTCGCGGAATGAGCGCTTCTCAAAGTCAGATTGAAGATCGAAAAGCAAAAGAAATTCAAAGTCAGGATCTGGAAGGAAAAGAGGTTTGTTTTGACGGATTTAATGTTCTGATTTTACTTGAAAGTATTTTATCAAATGCCTATGTTTTTAAAGGACAAGATGGTTTTATCCGAGATTTGTCAAGTGTTTATGGAACTTATAAAAAAGTAAAACAAACTTCTGAAGCTATTGAATTGATTGGCGATTTTTTTAGAAAAGAAAAAATTAAAAAGGCACTTTGGTTATTTGATAAACCCGTTTCAAACAGTGGAAGATTAAAGCAAATGATTGAAGAATTCGCTTTAAACCATAATTTGAATTGGGAAGTACAATTAGTAAACAATCCCGATAAAGTAATGGCTGAAAGTAATTACATTGCCGTAACTTCCGATGCTTGGATTTTAGATAATACTTCTGCAAATTTCAATTTAATGAAATATTTACTGTCGCAAATGGATGCAAAAGAAACGGTAATAGATTGTTAGAGTATGTCCCATCGGGAATCTAATTGGTAGAAAAAAGATAAAGAATGGATGTTCCATCGGAACATTTCGTTGGTAAAAAACAATGAACGACAAGGCATGTCCCATCGGGACATTTGATTAATACAAAAAATGAATCCGAATCTTCTTTTTAACGAAATAAAAACAATAATTCCAGCTTTAGATAAAGATTGGAAACAGCAATACGCTTTGTTTTTGACACATGAAAATCTGCTTCTTTTTTCAGAAAATCTGATTACATTTTACAATCAGAAAGAAGAAGTTTCGAGATTGCCTTATTTCAAAGACGAAATTATAGTTTCGTTACAAGATGCTGTTTTTCATTTCAAAAAAGTAGTAGAAGATTTTCAAAACGATTCAGATCAATTACAAACAAATCTGATTCAGGCATTAGAAAAAACGCCGTTTGAAATTATTTTACTTATTTTAGGACAGCGTTTAACTTCTGCGAGCCAACGCGATGAAAACGGAATTCCGCCTGCAAATGAAATTCTTTTAGAAAGTTGTTTTGAACCTTTTAACAGCGAAATTTCAATTGTAGCCAGAGCTTGGGAAAAACACGTTGGGAGAAATAAAAACAGCATTTTTGGAGAAATAAAAGGAAACACAATTCAAAAAAGAGAAAAGGTCGAAAAACTGGTTCGTCATATGATAACCAATAAAACTTGGTGGAATATTTTCTACCATTACAAACACAATCTAGTATACGAAATACGAATAGAAAACGGACAAGGAATGCGCTGGACCGCCGACGGAAAACAGTTCATAGGATTTTTAGAAGATTTTTTAGAAGAATAATTTATTTTTTAGAGGGAATAAAAAAAGAGAATAATTAAAAATCACCCTTTCTTAGTTTTAAAATTTTAATAAAATAAGTTCTTAGTGACTCTATGCCTTTGTGAGATTAAAAAAAACTTAGTGCCTTCGTGGCAAAAAACAAAACCATCATGAAAGAAAAAATACTTGAAAAATTAAAAGAAATAGAAAAACAAAAAGATATAGAAATACTCTTTGCTGCAGAATCTGGAAGTCGCGCATGGGGATTTGCTTCTCCAGACAGCGACTATGATATTCGTTTTGTGTACAAACACAAACCCGAGTATTATTTGTCACTTTGGGAAAAACCAGACGTAATCGAATTCATGACCGAAGACGATCTTGACGGTTCGGGTTGGGATTTACGGAAATCCGTAAGGTTGTTAGCAAAATCCAGCGCATCTTTGATGGAATGGTTGTTTTCGCCTGTTGTGTATTATGAAAATGAAGTTTTTGTAAAACAAATGCGTGAGATAGCCACAGCATGTTTTTCGCCAATAGCGGTTTTGCACCATTATTTAGGAACGACAAAAAATTTCATGGAAGTCTGCGAAATGGAAGAAGTAAAACTAAAAAGTTATTTCTACGCCTTACGTACCGCTTTAGCCGGAAAATGGATTATAGAAAACAATACTTTTCCGCCCGTAGCTTTTGCCGATCTGTTGCCAATTGCCCCGAAAAACATTCAAGAAAAAATACTGGAATTACAACAAATAAAAGCGACTCAAGACGAAAAATATCTGCATCCAAAAGAAAACTTGATAACTGATTTTTTACTCGAAACGGTAAAATTTAATCAGGAAAATGCCAGTAAGTTAGGAAGTGGGAATAAAATGGCTGAGGAGTTGGATTTGTTTTTTAGAGAAAATATAAGATCTTTTTAAAATGAAGGAGAAAATTATATATAGAGGTGATAGAAATGAAAAAGTTCTTTCTGAAGACGAACTTAAAACAGTAAAATCCTTTTTCAAAAATTTTTACATAGACGATGAACTTATAAGAACCGAATATATTTCATCTGGCAATAATAGTAATTTTATAATTTACTATTTGAACAACAATGAATCTATAGAAGAAATATTACTTGAAAATAATCAATTTTTAGATAGAAAATTCTATTACAAATTATTCGAAAAATCAGGTTTTGGAGTTTATCTTTTTCAGAGCTATGATTTTAGAAATCTTGAACAGCAATCTATTATAATTAAAGATAAAGATGAAAATTTGGTTATAAAATCAATTAATGATTTTACAGGTCATGAAAATTTTCGTTATTCCAAAACAATAAAAACTGAAGCTAAATATTCGGTTTTACGAAGAAAAGTTGAAGAAGAGTCAACTGTTAGAATTAATTATTTTGAAAATGGAGATTTTGAATCAGCCTACTTTTCGAATGAAAATTTAGAAATGAATCTTCAAGAGTTTTTATTTATCAATGATTTTTCAGAAAGATACGATTTAAAAATTGATAAAGATTTTTTCAAATCATTTTCTCCAATAATTCCAAATTCAGATTTTACGATTCCCAAAATCTTTATTGAGTATTCGGATAAAGATAAAAAGAGAATTTCTTTTAAAGAAATTTTCAATGAACGATTCTTTTATAAAACATTGTATTTAGATAAAAAGAAACGACTGGAAGAAGAATTTGCATATGGAAAAATAGTATCAAAGACACATTATCTAAACATTGACGAAAATCTGGAAGACTTTTTGGAAGTAATGCAAAAAGGAATAAAGTATTGTTTTTATCATAAACCAGTAATTAAAAACAATTGTACATGTTGGGAAGTAATGCAATATGATGAAAATGGTATTGTAATCGAAAAAAGAAATGAAGTATACAATTTTCAAGGGCAATTGATTAGTGTTAATTATCTCATCAGTAATGAATTTAGAACTCATTCTCTAGTCAAGTATTGTTACAAAAACAATTATGAATCTCAGATACTCAGCATTTTTAAATATGATAATTCTTATGCAATATCTTATATCGATGATTGTGGTTTTGATTCTGATTCTATGTGGGACGATACAGTTTGGGAAATGCCAAATTTAAAATTTGAAATTTATATTAAAAGAAAAGAAAATTCCTTTTTTAAAACTTTCTTTCCAGAAGTTCCAGAAAGCTCAAAAGAAGAAATTGAAATTATTTACAGAAATCATTTCGGTAAAGTAATAGAAGAAACGGAGATTAACAAAGTTTATGAATATCAGAAGGAAGTAAAAATAAATCAGCTTACAAAAGAAATTAAAACATATAAAAATAATTCCTGTTGTTTTGTAGAATATTATTGCTCGGATCAAGAAAAATTGGAAGATTTTGAATTTCATTATACTAGTGATTATATTGTTTATCACAATAAAAAGCATCAAAATGAATTTTTTGTTTATGAAATTTTTGAAAGTGTCCTTACATCAGAGATTGAACATTATAAAGGCGTTTTGGTCCAGGATTTTTTTGGAAGAGAAATTACACGAGTTGTTTTTAAGAATGATGAAATGGATTTAAAGTACGCAAGAAAGATTTGTTACGATAATTTTAAAGAAGAATTAGGGTATGATCATAATACTATAATTGTAAATTTTGAAGATTCTAATAAAATTTTAAATTACTACTCTAATGAAAAAATGTATACAGAAGAAAGTTTTGAAAAAGAGCTTTTTAGCAGTTTGAATAAAACTAATGATTCGTTTTTTAAATCAATTTTTCCATTTGTTCCTGAAATGGAAGCAAAAATTTATGAACCTTTTATTTTTAAATCGAAACTCAAAAGACAAGAAAATTCTTTTGATCCCGAGGAAATAAAATGTCTGTACAGTTCTGATAATAAATTGAAATACATATTTGACGGTTATAAAAGATGGAGTTTTTTAAAAGATAGATCTGAAGTTGATTTAAAATTACCAGAGTTGTTATATTATAATTATAATACCTCATTTTACAATATAAAACTATTAAATGAAATGATATCATGTGATATCTTATACAAATTCCAATTTGAAAAAGACAGTTATAAAGAGTTTAATGTAAGTTTAATATTGAACACAACTTCTTTTGATTTTAGTTTCGAATCTGATAATCCAATTTTCTCTTTTAGAAAGATTTATTTTGAACATTATCAAGAAGAATTATTTTCTTTTTATTTGAATGAAGAGCGAATTTGGGATACAGAAATTAGTAAAGAAAAATTAGTTATGTTTTTAACAGAAGCTTTGTAAATAAAAAATCAAAATGACCATCAACGACTTAAAATCCCAAAACCTAATCCTTTTCGAAGTTATTTCGGGGAGCAAGTCTTTTGGGTTAAATACACCAACATCTGATACCGATATAAAAGGCGTTTATTATCTTCCGAAAGAAAAATTCTTTGGGCTGGATTATATTCCGCAAGTGAGTAATGAAACCAATGATGAGGTGTATTACGAGATTGGTCGTTTTATAGAATTATTGCTTAAAAACAATCCAAATATTTTGGAGATTTTGGCTTCGCCGGAAGATTGTGTTTTGTACAAACATCCGTTAATGGAGCGCTTAAAAATAGAAGATTTCTTGTCGAAACTCTGCAAAGATTCTTTTGCAGGTTATGCCGTAACGCAGATTAAAAAGGCGAGAGGTTTAAACAAGAAAATCGTAAATCCGTTGCCAAAGGAAAAGAAAAGCCTTTTGGATTTCTGTTATGTTTTAAAGGGCTATAAAACGGTTTCGGTTTTAGAATTTCTGCCTGAAAAGAATTTAAAACAAGAACAAATTGGTTTGGTCGATCTTCCGAATTCAAAAGGAATGTTTGCGATGTTTTATGATGAAAACAAAACGTTGGGCTATAAAGGAATTATTCAGAAAGAGACTTCTAATGAAGTTTCGCTTTCATCCATTCCAAAAAATGAGAAACTAATCGGCTATTTATCCTGCAATCAAGACGGTTATTCAAAATATTGCAAAGAATACACCGAATATTGGAACTGGATCGAAAAACGCAATGAAGACCGTTACGAAACCAACCAAAAACACGGAAAAAATTACGATAGCAAAAACATGATGCACACCATCAGACTTTTGCAAACGGCAGAACAAATTCTTTCAACTGGAAAGTTAAACATTAGAGTTTCTAACCGCGAAGAATTACTCGATATAAAAGCAGGAAACAAAGAATACGATGCTTTACTCGAAATGGCAGATAATCTAATCGCTTCAATCGAAAATCATTATATAACTTCAAACCTGCCCGAAAAACCAGATGAAGAAAAAGCGATTCAGACTTTAATTGCAATAAGAGAAGAATTGTACCAATAAAAACCCAAACCCCGCAAATACCAATTGGCGGGGTATTTTATTGCCATCAAATCGTACTTTTAATTCCTAGATTTTTTAACATTTAAAAAATATTATTTTAAGAAAATATTGTTTTAAAATTCTTACATTACCGCCTCAAAATAAAAGCCGATAAAGATGAATATAACCATCTCAGTAAAACAGTTAGGGAGGAAACATCCCATTCTTCAGGAAAAAATAATCAGTTTAGATAATACCACTTCAATCGTTACTGTTCGTACTTTTTTAGAATTAATTGTAAAAAATCAGGTCGAACTTTTCCATGCTTCCTCATTTGAGTTTGAAGACGAAGACAAAATCCATCTTCCAAAAGAAAACTACCTTCCCATTTTAACCGACACCGGAAAAGTAGGTTTTGGCGCATTGTACAATCACAACAAAGTAGATTTGGCCAAAGCGCAGGAAAATGCCATCGTTG
This sequence comes from Flavobacterium sp., assembly GCF_036405015.1. Taxonomy (GTDB): domain Bacteria; phylum Bacteroidota; class Bacteroidia; order Flavobacteriales; family Flavobacteriaceae; genus Flavobacterium. The sequence goes on from NZ_DASWYK010000177.1 coordinate 6,700, forward strand.
CTTTTGAAGACGGCTTATACGCAGTTTTCTTTGGCGAAGACCAACTGGAAACACTCTCCCAAGAAATCGATTTATCCAAAAACAACCCCATCACTTTTATCAGGCTGACTTTCTTGGCGGGAAGTTACTGGTAGTTGTAAATCTCAATTTTTTAAAATTCCAAATTCCAAAACTTTGGGTGAAATCTTTCGGCTTCGTTCAGGAGGACAAAGTGAGGTAATTTGAAATCTAAAATCAACAATCTAAAATAATCAAACATGACAATTGAAGATCTTTTAAAAAGCAAAGTAATCGAGAATCCGATTAAGAGATTCAAAAAAGAACTGGAAGAAATTCTAAACAGCAATCTGGTTACGAAATTATTTTCTGGAACAAAACTAAAAAAAGAAGTAGCCGAGTTTGGATTAGAACTGCTTAAACTTCAGGACAATTATTACAGCAATTATATTTCGTTAGGCTCAAAAGAAGCAGAGAAATTTACAGAATTGGTAAAAGAAGATTTGTGGGAAGACAAAAGCTATTACGATCTTTTGGTTTTCTTTTTTGGAGAAGAAAAAGCCGTTTACGTAAAAGAAGCCTGGAACAGACTGCCTCAAAAAATGTATCAAACGGGTTATGCCAGACGATCTTTTAGAGCGCCAAATCATAAGAAATATTTACTGGTCAATCAGATTAATTTTCTGCGTTCCTTGCTAAACGGACCGTATAAATATAACTATCAGGATAGCAATACTTTTTATTACGATTTGAGTATCGAAGATGAGGTTCGTTACGATACCGAGATTTCGAATTCTACTAATAAATTCATGCTTTGGTCTGCCGCGCTGGATTGTGGTAAAGAGAACCTTTTTCAATTGTTTGAAGATATTATTTTCAATAAAGATGCTCACGGAAAAGTTTCCAGAAACATCATCAAAGCGCTTTTAAACAGTGAGAAAAAAGAAAACTGGGAACTGGTAGAAAAATTACTACTCGCGGCACAGCGTCAGGAAGGATTGCGTCAGACGGTTTTAGAAGCGTTAGACGAAACGAGCATCGGCGCTTTAGAATACATGATTAAAGTAATTATTGATAATAAACTAACGCGTTTTTCTTCGGTTGTACGCGCCATTGATACGTGGACAGGTTTGGGCTGGGATTCAGAAAAAGAAACTACGGTTCGAAATATTATCAATTTGGCTTCAGGTTATTTTTCAAATCCAGAAACCATTCCGGCAGGCATTCACAGTAAAAATAACAACGAAGCTTATATGGCACTTTGGGTTCAGGGTGTTTTAGATGTCGAAAAAACGGTTCCGTTTCTGCATGAATTATTAGAAAAAGGTTCAGCAGAAAAGAAATCTTTGGCACTGAAATTTGCAGGAGAAACGCAAGACCCTTATATCGAAATGCCTCTTTATTTTAAGGCTTTAGACGATGAAAATCTTCAGGTTTTGGCATTTGCTGTTCCTAGAATGAACGCATTATTGGAGGCAAATACCAAATCGAAATATTATATTGAAAATGCCGATTATCCGGATTTCTTCAAAAAAGTTTACAATCTTGCCGAATCAATAACCGTAAAAGAAAAAAGCTTTGAAGGAAAAGTATTTTCGTGGTTAAATGCCAAATTCGAAAAAGAGACTTTGTATTCGGCAGCGATTAATTTAATTGGCGACCAAAACGATAGATTAGAAATTATTTTAAGTCAGTTTGAAAGTTTCTCAATCAATCTAAGAGAAAAAGTAACACGCCAAATTTTGGGCGATTTCTACTGTTATTCTTTTTACAGTTTTAAAAACAACAGCGGAAAAGAGAAAAAAGCACCAACCGATTTCCAAAGAAGTTTTGCCTTACGAATCCTAAAAGACAGAGGAGAATCTTTGGTAGCTTCGGCAATTTATACCTTATACGATTTGAGTTTGACGGCTGATGAATTGGTGATTTTTCATGAATTGTACAAACGTAAAAACTCCAATTTAAAGAAAAACTTAACCGCAATTTTACTGAAACAAGAAGAACCGCAAATCACTTCTTTTGTAGATACAATTTTAGAAAAAGGTGATTTGGAACAGCGTATGTCGGCTTTGGATATTATGCTCCAATTGCAGAAAAATAACAAGCTGACAGATAAAGTAAATGATTGGGTAAAAGAATATTCGGCACGACCAAAAATCACCGAAAAAGAAACCAAGTTTATTGAGCAATTAGAACCTTCACAAAAGAAAAATCTCCTAAGCGCCGAAAACGGATACGGATTTTTTACGCCAAATGAAATTTCGCCTTATGCATTGCCAAAACCTGCTTCTGATTCTTTGTACTCAAAAGCGGTAAAAGCGGAGCAATATGGTTTCTCCAAATCGATGTCGCATATTAAAACGGAGATTTCGAAATTGTACAAATTGTATGAAGAAAATCGAAATTACGAATACGAAATCGAAAATTACGATAACAGTAAATCGACTGTCTTATTGGGCAATACTTTCAGACAATTAAAAAATCTAAAAGACGAAAAAGATGTTGAAGTAACGGCAACGAATTATCCGTTATACGAGGTTTGGGAAAACTGGTTTAAAAATTCAGGATTAATCGAAAGAGATTTGTTTTTGTTGACATTAGTAAGCAATTGCGACCGAAAAATCTGGAGAGATTTTCTTGAAAAACATGTTTTTTATTATAAAGAATTGTTACCACATCAAAACAAAAGAGGTTACGATTGGGACAATGCGATTTTGAATATTTTGAATGCATTACAGCTGAAATATACCTTTACAGAAGAAACAGATTTCTTGATTGATGCCTGTACTACTTTGTATGCCGACCTTCCGCAATCTATCATCGAATTTGAATACAAACCGTCAAAAGATGAATATTATTACAATACAGATAACGGAAATGGCTGGCAGAATCAGGGCTTTTTTGATATTTATTTGAATAAAATTGGTTTAGGAAATCTAACGCCAGAACAAGAAAATAAAATCTGGAATCTGTACAGATGGAGACAATTAAACGGATTGCAAAGAAATATTTCATACAACAAACCGCCAATTCACTTATACTGTACTGCTTTTCAAAATCAATTAATTACTGAGGGAGAATTGTATGAAGGAATTCTGGAACCGGAAAGAATTTCGGTTTTAACCAGCGAGAGCAAACATTATAGACATTACGGAAGCGAAGAATTGCTAAAAACATTCCCTTTCTTGGTTTCGATGATTGATAAAATAAGAGAAGCATTTTTGGATGTTGAAGTCAAAAGAGGCGATTCGAATACTTCGGTTACGCCTTTGGTTCAGAGTTTCCAGAAAATATTCGGAGTTAATCGTTTGGTCGAAATGCTGACGGCGCTTGGAAAAGCAAGTTTGTACAAAGGTTATATTTATTCATGGAGTTATACCGAATTAACGAAACAGAAACTGTTTAGTTATTTGCTGAAAAGATGTTATCCATTAAAATCAGATACACAGGAAATCTTTAATGAAGCGGTTAAAAAAGCCAAAATATCTGAAGAAAGATTAATTCAAACCGCTATTTATGCACCACAATGGCAAAAATTAATCAGTAATTATTTAGACTGGAAAGGTTTAGATGAAGGAATCTGGTGGTTTCATGCACATACCAAAACGGCAAGTTACAGCGCTGTAAACTCAGAACTGGAAAGTGAAGTTGCGAAGTTTTCGTCTATCGATTTGCAAGATTTTAAAGATGGAGCGGTAGATAAAGATTGGTTTGTATCAGCCTATAAAAAATTAGGAAAAGCCAAATGGGAAATGTTGTATGAATCGGCTAAATATGTAACTGACGGAAACGGACATCGACGTGCACGATTATACGCAGACACGATTACGGGCGATTTGAAAATTAGAGAAGTTACGGTAAAAGTAAAAGACAAACGCGACCAGGATTATTTAAGAGTTTACGGATTGGTTCCGTTAAGCAAAACAAGTCCAGAAAAAGATATTTTGGCTCGTTACGAATATTTACAGCAGTTTAAAAAAGAAAGTAAAGAGTTTGGTTCGATGAAACAAGCTAGCGAAGCTTTAGCAATTCGTGTGGCTTTAGAAAACCTAGCGAGAAATGCGGGTTATCCAGATCCGGTTCGTTTGACTTGGGCAATGGAAACCAAACAAGTTCAGAATATTTTATCAAAAGAAACCGAAGTGGTTTTAGACGATGTAACGATAAGTTTGGTTATCAACAAAGAAGGAAAAGCTGATTTAGTAACTTATAAAGCTGGAAAAGAATTAAAATCGATTCCGCCGAAATACAAAAAAGACAAGGGCATTCTGGAATTGACGAATTACAGAAAAACGATGCGCGAGCAGTGGACGCGTTCGAGAAAAGGTTTGGAAGAAAGTATGATTCGTGGCGACGAATTTTTATTCGCAGAAATGCAAAATCTTTTTGAACATCCAATTATTTCGAAACATTTAGAGAAACTGATTTTTATTTCAAACGATGATAAAATTGGTTTTTATGTAGATGGAAATTTGGTGACAGCTTTAGGAGAAATGATTTCGTTAAACGAAAAACAGACTTTTAGAATTGCACATTGTTATGATTTGCATAAAAATAATGTCTGGACAGATTTTCAGAAATATTGTTTTGATAATAAATTGCAACAGCCATTTAAACAGATTTTCAGAGAATTATATGTTCCAACGCCAGACGAATTGAAAGAGAAATCAATTTCAAGACGTTATGCAGGACATCAAGTTCAGCCAAACCAAACTTTAGCTTTATTGAAAACAAGAGGCTGGAAAGTTGATTATGAAGAAGGATTACAGAAAGTCTTCCATAAAGAAGGTTATCAGGTAAAAATGTATGCGATGGCAGATTGGTTTTCGCCTGCAGATGTTGAAAGCCCGACTTTAGAAACGATCGAATTTCATTCGCTTAAAGATTATAAAAACATTGCTTTTGAAGACATCAATCCAAGAATCTTTTCAGAAGTAATGCGTGATATTGATTTGGTGGTAAGTGTTGCGCATGTTGGTGGAGTTGATCCAGAAGCGAGTCATTCTTCTATTGAAATGAGAGCGGTATTATTAAGAGAAACATTGCGTTTGTTCAAAATTAATAATGTTGAAATCAAAGAAAACCATGCTATCATCAAAGGACAATTGGCAGAATACAGCGTACATTTAGGAAGTGCAGTTGTGCATCAATTGCCAGGCAAGTATTTATCGATTCTTCCGATTCACTCGCAGCACAGAGGACGTTTGTTCCTTCCATTTGCAGATGATGATCCGAAATCGGCAGAGGTAATGTCTAAAGTTTTGTTGTTTGCCAAAGACAATGAAATTCAGGACCCAACGATTTTGAGTCAGATTGATAAAACGTATGTTTAGATGTAATTATATTGAAAAACAAGGAATCTGATTGAATTGTTTAATATTCCGTAGGAATATTTCGTTGGTAGCAAAATAATATGAGGTTTTGCATTGTGTCCTGTAGGGACACCTGTTTTACGAAATAAAGCACAATTAATTGATGGCTGTATTTCAAACGTTCCTATGGAACGTCTAATTCTAGAAATCGAATTAAATCTACTAACGAAACATTCCTACGGAATGATGGTTTGGTAAAAATAATGAAATTTTTATAAAACATTGCCAATGGTTTTAACCATTGGGACGCAATCCAAACATTACGTTTCCCACGGTTGAAACCGTGGGCAATGTTTTAAAAAAATAGGTCAGGAAAATAAATTCCGTTTAAATCAGCGTTTTCGCGAAAGCGAATCCGTAAAATCCGCGTCCAATTTTACGCATTTCAAAACCTGCCCCATAAAAAATAAAAAGAATGAAAAAAAGTTTAAAATATATCGACGGTACTTCAGATAAATTCTGGGAAATAAATGTGACTGGATTCGAGTTTACGGTGACTTACGGCAAAAACGGAACTGCAGGAACTTCGCAAACAAAAAGTTTCGCCACCGATGAAGAATGCCTTAAAATAGCCGAAAAACTAGTAGCTGAAAAACTGAAAAAAGGATATTCTGAAAGTGGAGAGGTTACGATAACTTCAAAACCTAAAACGGCTAAAGGAATAAGTGCTGTGGCAGTTTTGCAGGAATACGACGATATTATAAAAGCAAAAGACATCAAATTGTTGTTGCCTTTTTTGAAAGAAAACTCAAAAGGAAACATTGAGGCTTTAAAAAAACAGATTAAGAAAAATAAAAGGTATTGGACACAGTACATCGACTTATCGAAAGAACCTGAATTTCTTAAAAAGAATAAAACGGGTAATAATTGGGGATCTTCATGGGGAACAAGAGGAGATTTTCAGCAGAAAGAAATCATCACATTAAGTGCGATAGCCTTATTTGATAAAACCGATATCAATTCGTGGGATGAAGCACTTCAGTTATTAGAAGAAGCTGATAACAAACCATATGTTCTAGAAACACTTCAGTGGGCAAAACCAAACTGGCTCGAGACTTTTATACTTGAAAAAGTGCGAAGAGATGACTGGCAAAGCTTTAATTACCGTATTTTACGCCAGTTTGAAGAGTTAGGCTTGATACAATTCAATCCTGAATTGTATGCTTTATGTTTGGCCAATACCAACGAATGGCGAGCTAAAATAAAATCGAGAGTTTTTATTGCCAACGTTTTAGAAGATAAAACAACATATGAAAGAGATATTCCAGAAATGTTCAATTATGAAACTGGGCTTCAGAATATTTCTTTTAGAGATAATGACAAACAAAGCCATGATGAGTTCAGTACTTGGGCGATTATTTACAAAGAATTATTAGATCAGAAAAAAATGGATCGTGCTTTCTTTTTTGAAAATGCGATTCAGATTCAGACCAAAGAATGGAACAATAATATTAAATCGTTTTTCAGAAAAAGAATCGAAGAGTTCAATGTCACAGAAGACGAGCTGATTGTTTATCAAGAAAATATATTTTCCCTTTTACACAATGCCTATCCGCCAATTACGAGTTACGGAATCGAATTGGTAAAGAAAATATACGTGCATCCTAAATTTAAAACTAAATCATTTTTAGAATGGTTGGAGCCGATGATGATGCGAAGCGACTGCAAAGCGGGAATCAAAAGCGTATTGCCAGTTTTAGAAAAAATAAGCAAAGCCAATCCGAAATTAAATAATCAAATCGCTTCTATCATAGCAGATATTTTTGTAATTGCCGATTTGACTTTGCAAGAGCGTGCAAGCAAAATTCTTTTAAAATTAGGATCTACGAAAGATAAAACGTTGAAAGAAAAACTTACTTCGTATGCGTCATTAATGCAAGGAAATATCAAATCAGGTTTAAGTCAGTTTATGGATGAAGAAGCCTTGGTTGCTGATGATGCTGGTTTTGAAGAATATCAATTTGAAAGCAAAAAAGAATTGTTATTGACAGAAGAAGTAGAGTTACCGAAGGATTGGAATGAAATTTTGTTTCAGTTTGGAAATTTCATTGCTTCAGAAGACGCTTTGGATACCGAAATTTTAATGAACACTTACATTCAGCAAAGAGATTTATTTCCTGCAGATTACAGCGCACAGTTGCAACCTTACGAAAAACAGCTTCAAAAACATTATTTTGAATCCAATCACAAAAATGTGATGAAGTCATTTTTATCTCAAAAAATTGTAAATATTAATGGAGGATTTGACAGTCGTTTCAAACATTATTCAAAAATAAATACCAATCTTTTAATCAAACCTTTATTGGAGAAAGTACAGCAGAAAATCGAATCTAATTCGAAATTGCCAATGCTTTCTTTTCCAAGTCATAAACCATATTGGGTGGCGCCAAAAGTTTTGGTAGAAAGAGTAATCGCGTACCAAAAAGAAAATGAAGAAATTGATTCTCTAGATTTAGCTATTGCAATTGCGAGAATGCCAAGAGAAAATACCGAAGAGGCAATTCAATTGTTAGATCAGATTGAGGGAGAATTTAAATCGCTGTTGTCATTTGCTTTAGGAGCAGAAGATAAGTTGACGATTAATTCTACTTCATTAGTTTCAAAAGTGTTGGCAACATTAGGCAAAACTACCAAAGAAACCGGAAATTTATCTCTATGGGCCGTTGCTTCAAGAACATTCTATCCAGATGATATTTTTGAGGAATTTGAAAATACGTATTTAAAAGACGTTCCGTTTGTAGTTTCGCCTTACACTCCAGAAATTAAATTTAAAGAACAATGGAATGAATGGAAAAACTATCAAACGGGAGCAAGAGAAAGATCGCCATCGTGGTACGAACTTCGTTTTGATATGCCAAACCATACAAAAATTCCAAATTATTTAATTTACAGTCAAGATATTTATACCAGATCGAACAGTTGGGATTATAATTTAAATTATGCTGGTAATACCTATTATTGGCACAGTTTAACTCCTCAAAACTCAGATGCACTGGCATTGACATTGTTAAATAATTGTAGAACTACAGATGGTTCGAAACCAGAATTACGAGGATTTATCGATATAATGAACAAACCAGAGTTTCGATTTTCTGAAAACGCATTAATGTTATTTGCTACATGTTTTTTTCAGGAGAAAAAAGATTTAAGATTATTGGCATCTGAAACGTTAATTAATTTAATAGAAAAACAAATTTTAGACCTTGAGAAATTTGCTCTGAAAACAGCGTTTTTAGCTTCTGAAAAATACGGTGCTTTTTCTAGATTAACAGATGGAATAATTGCTTTAAAAGATATTTCGCCTTTGCATAACAGTGCATTGTTTCTGTTCTTTAATACTTTCTTTGCTAATTTGGATGTGAAAGAAAAACTGCCGACTAATTTCAAGAAAATGGTAGAAAACTATGTCGATGTTTTGATCAAAACCAATCAGAAACCATCAGAAAAAGCTGTTGCCTTTTTTGAACAATGGAAAGACAATGCTTCGCTTAAATCGTTGATTAAGCAAATTTTAAAATAAAGAAAATGACAGATTTAGAATATAACTATAAAGGAGTTTCGACTTACAGCAAAACCAAAGGTGTCAATAATCTTGTTTTGGCACATCAAACTGAAATTGAAGAAGTAAATAATATTCCGTGTTTTTTCTGGGGAAGCTTGACGGATCCTTATGTTACTGCAAAATGCTGGAGTACAATCGCAAAAGTAGTTCGTTCGAGTTTTGGACCGATTCCTCCAAGTCTTCGTGATCCTATTGTTTCTGCGGGTTCGGAAAGATTGCGTTTTGAAGGATTTTCTTCTTGCAACGGTGTTTACGTAAGATTGGACATGAAACCAGAAGCAATCGACGGAGAATTTATTGCGAACGGAACAACCAATGTCGATTTCAACGATCCGATGTTGAATGCGTTGAATGCCATTCAGAAAAATGAAAAAGTAACTTTAGCAGTCGGCCAGCAAGACGTTCAGGTTATTACCAGCAAAGCAAAAGTAGTAGAGAAAAAAGTAACGTTGCCAATGCGTTGGATAAAAGGTTTGACAAGCGTTCAGTTGTATTTGGCAGATATGGATTTGAAATTCGAACTGAATAAAATTCAAACGATTCAGTTATTTCAAAGTTTGCCAAAAGGAAGTGTGAAAGGAGATTTTTTCATTACGAAAAGAGCTGGAAAATTCATGTTTTCGACTTTGGCAACAGCCGACAGCGTACGAATAGGAGGTGTGCAAAGATTGAGGTTGTTGGAAGGAATTCTTTCTATAGTCGATAAAATCTTTGTTTACGAATCATCAGACAAACAAACCTGTTCGATTGTATGCGAATTTGGAAAGATGCAGTTGTTAATGGCTTTTTCCCCAGATTCTTACCGCGGATTTTCAGGAGAAGGAAACGTATTGGAAACCATGACTGAAAATTTGCCAATAGAATGGGTTTACGGATTAAACAGTCTATTAAAATCAAATGAAATGTTTGATCCGACCATGCTTTCTATAGAAAACGATATTGATTTTGGAACTATGGACAATCTAACTTCTAATTTATCTTCAATGGGATTATTAGGTTATGATTTAAGCGAAAAAGCCCATTTTTATAGACGTCTTCCGTTTAAAACAGAAAGAATTTTGTCTTTAAATCCGAGACTTAAAAATGCCAAAAAACTAATCGATAATGAAGAAGTAGAAATCACAGAACGAAGAGCTTATTACATAGAAGCAAAAGTAAAAGGTTCTGGCGTGGTACATAAAGTGATAATTGACAACAATTCTCAAAAATGTACTAGTGATTGGTTTACGGCTTACCAAGGAAAACGAGGAATATGCAAGCATATTTTGGCAGTTAAGATGACCATTTCGTAATTTCTTGAAAAGTTATATTTTTTTTAATTTTTGTAAATATTTGTTAAATTAAGAAATAAAAGACTACATTTGTCTCGAAATAAAACAAAAGAAATACATATGAAACTTTCAATAGCAAAATATTTTGAGCACTTAGCAGGAGAACTTCCGGCTAAAGTATCAGGATGCAATATGTATTTTTATGAAATTAAAATGTAAAATTTAGAGTCCAACTCATCATAAAATAGAAAAGCGTCCTCATTGAAGGACGCTTTTTCGTTTTTAAAGCAATTTAAATTAGCATTGTAGAATACAAAAATGATAGAAAATAAAACCATAACTAAAAAAAAATAAAAAAATAATTGACCAAATGTTTAATGATTAATCAAAATAGCGAAATATAATCTTGGAGAGTAACCCGATGAGCGACAGCCATTTGATAAAAAGAGAAATCTGCATTAGTATGCGGACAAGAATTTCTTTGTCCTAGAATTAAGTTTAACTAATTGATAGTCAGAAAAATAATTCAAAAAATAATTTGGATAATTGATTTTTTCGACTTTATCTTTGCCGAAGAAAATCAGAACAAGGTTTTACGATAAAAACGATTTTAAAATATAATACAGCATATAAAATGAATTTCAATTCAACATATAAAATAGAATCACTACATCCGAGCTATTATCTTGGAGGTATAACAATGCAGGTGCATGAACATGGACAATAGGATAGGTATATCTTATAAATTCTACAAGCACCTTTAATCGGGTGCTTTTTTTATGCCTTTTTTTGAGTTTTTTGCCACGAAGGGACGAAGGTACAAAGAAATTTAAAGGAAAATCAAAATTCTCGCAAAGACGCAAAGGCGCAAAGAAATTAAAGGAAAAAAACTTAGCGACTCTGCACCTTTGCGAGAGATAAAAATAAAAAAAAATTAGAGTCTTAGCGTCTTAGTGGCAAAAAAGAGATAGCAAATAAACTGGGAAGATAACGGAGGTTGTTTACCCGCCTTGGACGCGGGAGGTCGCAGGTTCGAATCCTGCTTCCCAGACAAATGAAATGAGAAGAGAATGATGGTTGTTCGTCCGCCTTATATGCGGGAGGTTGTAGGTTCGATTCCTGCTTCTCATTAATAAAAGATTTAGAAATTTTTTCTCGCAAAGACGCAAAGAAATTAAAAGAATAAAACTTAGCGACTCTGCGCCTTTGCGAGAGATAAAAAAAACTTAGAGCCTTAGCGCCTTCGTAGCAAAAAAGGCTTCAAAAAAACGAAAAGAAAATGAAAAAGATAAGTACACTATTCGCCAAAAATCCTAACGATTTAGGTAGAGTTATAGATAAAATTAATATTGAAAATAAATGGGTTTTTGATGGAGAAGCCATAGCAACAAGAAAATTTGACGGTACGTCTGCGTCGATTATCAACGGAGAAGTCTTTAAAAGATTCGATGCAAAAAAAGGAAGAACAATTCCGGTAGGAGCGATTCCGTGTCAGGAAGCAGATTCCATTTCAGGACATCACCCACATTGGTTGAAATGCGACCGTTCCAAATCGGAAGACAAACATTTCTTTGAAGGTTTTGATTCATTAGAAAACAAAATCGACGGAACCTACGAATTATGTGGACCAAAAGTGCAAGGAAATCCTGAGAATTTTGAGAAACATACTTTGGTAAAACACGGAAGTGAAGTGCTTGATTTTGTAAGTCTCGAATTTGAGAGTTTGGAAGAATTCTTAACAGAAAATGATATTGAAGGTATTGTTTTTCACCATATTTCTGATGGAAGAATGTGCAAACTAAGAAAAACAGATTTTGGAATTAAACGTGTCAAATTAGAATTTATATAGAATTAAATTTCCTGCGCAGAATAATTGCGCAGGACTATTTGAATCTTTGTTCAAGAAACAAAAACGTTCTTTAATAAAATGAAAAGACATCAAAGGAAACTTTGATTTACGATATCAAACAAGCCTTGTTGGGTGTTTCTGTATAGCACTATTGTAGAGGACTTTTCGCGAAAGCGTATCATGTTTTTCTATGCAGCTTGGTTTGGAGGTTTTTAAATAGTTTTTCCAAAAAAACTGTAAAATCTAAAGGTCATGGGTTCGAATCCCATTCACAGTAATGTGGTAACTCAGTTGGTTAGAGTAATAGAATGTTTACGCAGGTTCGAATCCTGCACCGAATATGCTTCGGTTAGACAAGTGGTTAAGTCAACAGACTGAAAATCTGTAAACTCGAGAGACCATCACTCTTAAAAAGATGATTATTAGAAAAAAAAACTGATTTGTCTTTGTCAGTGAAATCAGGATTTTCGAATCCAAAGTTTCACACTCTGATAAAGCCTGTGCGAACAGCAATGCATTTTGAGAAGCTTGTTTTCTTTCCGATTTGATGGTTGAGAGAATTTGGGGATTTTTTCAACAAAATAGAATCGGAAACAATTCAGGCAGACAAAAAAAAAAACTATTCGCCCGTATTTCTTAGAGGAGAAAGACAAAGAGTTTTTTTTATTTATTAAGAAGAAAGAAAATAGAAAATAGAAGAAAGATAATAGAGGTTTACAAATTTCAAAATTTGAAATATTAAACCTGAAACAAAATATAATTATGATAAAAAGAATTAAAATCGAAAATTTCCAAGTAGGCTTGGTGTTCGAAAATAGAAAATTAATTAAAGTAATCGAAGAAGGATTACACTGGATTTTTGGAGATAAAAATGTAATGATTTATGATCTAAACGGATCTTTTCAGGCTCCTTTTGAGTTGGATATTTTATTGCAAAATGAAGTATTAGCTTCTCTTTTGGAAGTTGTTGAGGTTGCCGATAACGAAATTGTATTGCAATTCGTAAAAGGAAACTTCAAAGAAATCTTGGTGCCAGGAAAGTATGCTTTTTGGAAAGGGGTTGTAAAAAATGAATTCATTAAAGCAGATTTGTCTAAGATTGAAATCACAGAAAATATCCCAGTAAATTTATTGGAAAATGTTAAGATGAGATACTTCACGAGAAAATTCATCGTGGCAAGTAATGAAAAAGCTTTGCTATTTGTGAATGGCACTTTCGTGAAAGAATTGAAATCTGGAACACATTATTTCTGGAATAACGCGATTACTATCGAAGTTAAAACCGTTGATACAAGACAGCAACAATTGGAGATTTCCGGCCAAGAATTGTTGACTAAAGATAAAGCAGGATTGAGAATCAACTTTTTTGTGAGATACCAAGTTGTTGATATTATGAAGGCTTTGACTGAAAACAAAGATTTTGAAAAACAGTTGTATGTCGCAATGCAATTGGCTTTAAGAGCTTTTGTTGGAGGTTTAACTTTAGATGAATTGTTAACTAAAAAAGATGCAATTGCCGAAGCTATTTTAGAAGAAGCAAAAACTAAAATCGAAGATTTAGGTTTGAAAATTTCTGATGCTGGAATAAGAGATGTAATTCTTCCAGGAGATATGAAAGAAATCATGAATCAGGTTTTGGTTGCTGAGAAAAAAGCTCAAGCAAACAGCATTATGAGAAGAGAAGAAACTGCTGCAACAAGAAGTTTGCTAAACACAGCAAAGCTGATGGAAGAAAACGAAATGTTGTGGAAATTGAAAGAGATGGAATACGTTGAAAAAATCGCAGATAAGATTGGTGAAATCACCATTTCTGGCGGCGGAAACGTAATTGGTCAATTGAAAGAAATCTTCGTAAAGTAAAAGAACCGTTAACAGAAATGTTGATTGTTTTGTTTAATAATAAAAATTTAAGGATGAATCAAGAAATAGTATTTGCGTCGAGCCACGATTGTGGTCAAACAAATATAGGTGAGTTTAGTGAGTTTTCATTTGCTTCTAAAGTGAAGCATTTGAAACTCCTTAACGGATGGAATGAAAAAGTAAGATTACGGGATATTGCATATCATTGAGGAGAAATTTTGCTCCAGCAAAGTAATGGTGTTTGAAGCTTTGCAGATATGGGATACTCAAGAATACTTACTTTTTCCTGAGGTTCCCAAGAATTGCAAAAAGAAAATACCATGAACAACAATACACTAAAACAATATAAAAAAGCAATTAGAGCTAAATATGAGATAGAAAGAGAAGGGAAGTATTTTGATTACTTGTATAAGCCTTCTCGTGGTAAGCTGCGTGATTTGTGCTGGCTTATTTTCGAAAATAACCCTACTCAGGATGATTTGAATGTCTTTAAAAACCTATTGGGTTTAGATTTCGATCATACCAAAAAGAACAAGTTTAAGGAAAAGAAAGATAAGTTCAGACCTATCGAAACGTTTTTTAAAGGAGAAACAGATCCATCAAATATCGATGCGATAAATATGGCTGCGATTTTGGTTGATTTTCAACCACGTCCTTTCAAAAAGTTTTATGAAACTTCTAAAACCGAAGAGATAATAACAATCAAAAAGATAGAGAAAATCAAAACGGTTTTTGAAAAGAAAAGTGCTGAGAAAAAAGAAAAAACTGAAAAAAAATCTAAGAAGAGAAGTTTCTTTCGAGATTTAAAAAGCATGTTTTTCTAAGTCTTTTTGCCACAGATTAAAGGATTAGAAGGATTACAAAAAATCTGTTTAAAATTAATCTTTTAAAAGTTTTAGCGACTTTGACTTTTAAAAATTTAACTCAACTATTTTAAAAATTAGAAAAAATGAAAACTACAGATAAAATTATTATTATCGATTTAGAAGCCACGTGTTGGCAAGGTGCAGTCCCAAAGGGGCAGCAAAATGAAATTATAGAAATCGGCTTGGCAGTATTGGATACTGAAACCGGTGAAATTTCAAAAAACAAAGGAATATTAGTTAAACCACAACGCTCCAGTGTGAGTTTATTTTGTACCGAACTTACAACGATTACACAGGATTTACTGGATCAAAATGGGGTTAGTTTTGAAGATGCCATCAATCAGCTGGT
Organism: Flavobacterium sp.; assembly: GCF_036405015.1. Classification (GTDB taxonomy): domain Bacteria; phylum Bacteroidota; class Bacteroidia; order Flavobacteriales; family Flavobacteriaceae; genus Flavobacterium. Next base: position 21,826 of record NZ_DASWYK010000177.1, read on the forward strand.
TGATGAATATAATCCCGATTTGTATACTTGGGCAAGTTACGGTCAGTACGATTTGAATATGCTTACCAAACAATGTAAATCATTTGGTATTTCATACCCAATGGGCGATGAACACATTAATGTAAAGGAATATTTCGCCGAAAAATTTGGTTTGGTTAAGCCAACAGGAATGAACGGTGCTTTGCATATGCTCAATATTCCGCTGGAAGGAACGCATCACAGAGGTATTGACGATGCCAAAAATATCGCCAAGATTTTGAATTGGTGTTTGAAGAACTAAAAACGGCTGTCTTATAAAAGGACAGCCGTTTTCTTTTGGTTATATTATTTTGATTTATTAATTGTTGCCGTATATTTTAGCATAAAGATCTTTATAAATCTCTTTAATAATTTTTCGTTTTAATTTTAAAGTAGGAGTAAGTTGTCCGCCATCAATAGACCAAACATCTGGAGTTAACTCGAATCGTTTAATTTGTTCCCAATGTCCAAATTTCTTGTTGATGCTTTCCACTTCTTCGTCAATACGTTTAATTACATCTTTATTCGAACTGATTTCAGCATCAGTACTTCCTAAACTGATTTTATGGATTTTTGCCCATTCTTTAACAAACTCGAAGTTCGGCTGAATGAAAGCGGCAGGCATTTTTTCACCTTCTCCAATAACCATAATTTGTTCAATAAAACGAGATTGTTTCATCGCATTTTCAATCATTTGAGGAGCGATATATTTACCACCAGAAGTTTTAAACATTTCTTTTTTACGATCAGTAATTTTTAAGAAACCTTCACTGTCAATTTCACCAATATCACCAGTATGAAAATAACCGTCTATAACGGCTTCGGCTGTTTTTTCAGGATCTTTATAGTAGCCCATCATAACGTTTGGTCCTTTTAAAAGGATTTCCCCATCTTCGGCAATTTTAACCTCAAGATTACGGATTGGTTTTCCGACAGTTCCAATTTTAAAACCTCTGTTTCTCTGATCGTTTACCGCAATTACAGGAGAGGTTTCTGTTAATCCGTAACCTTCCATAACTGGAATTTCTGCAGCAGCAAAAACTCTTGATAAACGTGGCTGTAAAGCAGCACTTCCAGAAACCATTAGATCTAATTTTCCTCCTAAACCTTCTTTCCATTTACTGAAAATCAGTTTGCGGGCAATTTTTAACTGGAATTCATACCAAGCACCGTTTGCGCCGTATGGTTCGTATCTTAAACCTAAATCGATAGCCCAGAAAAACAGTTTTTTCTTAATTCCTGTAAGTTCTGCACCTTTTGCGTAGATTTTATCGTAAACTTTTTCTAAAAGCCTTGGAACAGCTGTAATTACAGTTGGTTGTACTTCTTTTAAGTTATCACTAATTTTATCAATTGATTCTCCAAAATAAACCGAAACTCCATAATATTGATAAATGTATAAAATCATTCTTTCAAAAATATGACAGATAGGCAAGAAGCTCAAAGCAGTACTTTTTCCTGGATCAAACGGAATTCTTGGTGCACTATCTAAAACGTTAGACACGATATTTTTGTGCGAAAGCATAACTCCTTTTGGTTTTCCTGTTGTTCCTGAAGTATAAATGATTGTAGCCAAATCATCTGTTTGAATACTTTCTTTTCTGGCTTCAACCTCATTTTGATTGCTTTCGTCTGCACCCAAAGTCAGTAATTCTGACCAATGTTTACAACCTGGAATTTCATTAAAAGAATAAACTTCTTTTAAAGTTGGTACATTAGCTTTAATGGCGTTTACTTTCTGTAATACTTCTTCATCAGAAACAAAACAGTAAATACTGCCACTGTGTTTTAAAATATATTCGTAGTCTTCTTCGGCAATTGTTGGATAAATCGGAACATTCTGCGCACCTGTCTGCAAAATACCAATATCCATGATATTCCACTCCGTTCTGTTGTTCGAAGTAATTAAGGCAATTTTATCATCTTTCTGAACGCCCATTCGCAATAATGCTCTCGAAACAGCATTTGCTTTTGCAATATATTCCTGACTGGATGTTTTTTCCCAGGCTCCATTTTTTTTGGTTGCCAAAGCAACTTCAAGGTTGTAAGTTTCTTGTTGATAATAAGGAAAATCAAAAAGGCGTGTGATTGAAACCATGTTTAATATATTGAATTTTACTGCAAATTAAATAAAATTTGGGTATGATTTTTATATTTATAAAATTTAATCGGAAAATTTACGGGTACTTTTAAAATTCAACGAAAACGTTTTCTTTTTTTTAGAAAATGATACTAAAATTGAATAAATATTTAATGAGATGACTGTTTTTTACAGCTTATTGAACATTATAATCAACATAATCTTTTACTCTTTCTCCCATCAGGAACATTTTTTTCTTAGCAAAATGTATAGAGAATTGAGAGTAATACCATTCTTCGCTGTCATTTGGTCTGTACCAAAAAGTATAAGATGCACTATTAAATCCCTCTTTAAAAACAGGAACACCTTCTTCGGTACATTCGATTCCCCAGTTGATTTTTTGTTTGCTTAAATCTTCAGCCTGAATAGAACCTGTTCCATCTGGATTTAACACCGTAATAGGTTGTTTTTGATTTAATGGAGCATAAGTTCCTTGAACCGGATATCCGATAGTTGTTGTTATAAATCGGTCTCTGGAATTGTGGGTAATCTGATCTACGTGAACTTGTGAATGTGAAGTTGCTGCAACAAAAAAGAAGCTGCAGATAAAAAGTAATTTTAAAAATTTCATTCTATGTAGGTTTAAGTGTTTTTGGGCTGGAGAAAATCTATTGCTACATTTTTTCTCTGGCGAATATAATTCAATTTTTTAATAGAATTGACGCTTAAAAATACAAGAATGAAATTTTTACTATTTGTTGTTTTTTGATTCCTTTTTTACTCTGTTGAAAATTGATTTTCGAGTAGCTTTTCCTTAAAATCAGATTTAAATGTATAAGCAAAAGTAACCATCAAAGCACGTGTGTCAGATTTTGAGGTTCTGTTGTTTCTAAATAATAATGTATTGTTTTTGTAACCACTTTCTAAAGTATTAAACATATCGGTTACAACCAATCCTAGACGTGCATTGCTTTTCCCTAATTTTTGCTGAAATCCTAAATCTACATTATAAATCGGAATTCTTTTGCCCTGCGCCGTTGCCACCGATGAATTGTAGTTTCCAATGATTTGAAGTTTTCCTCCTTTCCAGGGAGTAAAATTATTGATCAATTTTCCATACCAGCTAAAAGCATTGGTTACTGCGTCTTCTGCCTGATCCAAGTTTCCGGCATTAATATGCTGTTGGAAAGCCGTTAAACTGATGTTGGCATCGTAAAAAGAAAAAGGTTTTAAACTAAAAATCGTTTCAATTCCATAAGTAACTGTATTTCCTATATTTTGAGGCTGTAATAAAACCACTCCATTTTCCTGAAGAACCGAATATTGACGAATGGTATTATTCGCATTTCTATAAAATGCATTTCCAGATAAAGAATAAGTATTCCAGTCTTTATTATAATTTAATTCTACGATATGAATAATTTCAGGTTTTAAATACGGATTTCCTCCATGCGGATTCAAGGCATCTGTGATATCAACAAACGGATTTAAATCATCTAAATCTGGTCGATTGATACGTTTGCTGTAACCAAATTTTATAAATTCATCTGATTGTAAATTCAGTTGAACAAAGGCTGAAGGAAAAAGTTTTAAATAATTGTTTGAAAAATTATTATTCCCATTTTCCGTTTTTCCATTATTGTTGACTTGTTCTGCACGAAGTCCCAAATTGTATTTCCATTTCTGATTGTCTTTAGAGCCAGAATACGAATTTAAAAGTCCGTAAAACGCATTGATCTGTTCGTTAAAATCAAAAATATTACTGGTCAACGGGTTAATTACATATTCATTATTGACTAAATCTGCGCTTTGAAAATCGGAATTAAAAAATCTGAAAGTTCCTTTATATCCTGTTTCAATTATTGATTTTTCAGAAATAGGGAAGCTATAGTTTAAGATTGCATTCGAAATATTTTCTTTTGAATAATTATGTGTTTTCTGCCAGAAAGTATCCCCAATCTGCATTTCGTTTTGATCATAATTATTGGTATCAATATTGGTGTTTTCTCTTCCAAAATTAAAAGAAGTAGTAAGACTTGCATTTAAACTTTTTCGTTCATCAGAAAATTTTCGGTCATAATTAAAAGCCATTTCTGCTGCTTTTTCTTTTTGAATTTCCATAGAATGACGTTGATTTCCTGAGAAAAAGGCATCAGAATTATTGAAGATATCAGTTTTTAGAGTCTCATTGTTATCTTTGTTTTCAAGACTACCCAATGCTTCAAAAGAAAAAGTATTTCTTTCATTTGGCGAAAAATCAACATTAAATTTTAAGTTTTGTAAGCCTTCTGTTCGTTCATCGCTTCGATCTTGATGAATGTAATGTTCGTCTTCAATAAAATAATTTGTTCGATCGCCTTTTATGCTTTTAGTTCTTCCTGCAAAACGATTATCGTAAGCAAGTCCGATGTTCCATTTATCTGTTTTCTGATTTAAAAGTACCGAACTGCTTAATCGCCCTTTTGCTCCAAAACCGCCGCCAAGGACCGCCGCTCCGTTGATTCCGTTTAAATTGTTTTTTTTGAGTTTAATATTGATAATACCACTTTCTGCATTTGCATCGTATTTTGCCGTTGGACTTGTAATAATTTCGATACTTTCAATACTACTGGCCGGAATCTGATCCATATTTGTGATGGCAGAGTTTTTTCCGTTAATTAAAATCAGAGGTTTTTTTCCTCTTAAAGTAATCGCATCATCAGCATCGACAGCAACAGTCGGAATATTTTTTAGCATATCAATGGCTGTTCCTCCAGATTGTGAAATATTAGAAACAGCATTAAAAACAAAACCTTCATTTGTTTTCTGAATCTGTTTTTTCTGGGAAGTTACTACAACAGTATTCAGCAATTTAGCATCTTCTTGTAATACAATGTTTCCAATTGAAATGGAGTTTCCAGTATATTTTACTTTTTGAGAGAATGTTTTAAAACCAATTAATTTAAGTTTTAAGATGTAATCGGCTGGATTAATATTTTCGAGAATAAATTTTCCGGAAGAATCTGTAATGGCATATGCAACAGTTTTGGTCGTATCTGTAACAGGTTTTAACGCCACATCAACAAATTCGACTGGATTTTTTCCATCTGAAACAGTTCCGTTTATAGTATTTGTTTTTTGACTAAAAGAAGATTGATTTATTGCAAATAATAAAATTGCAACGACTAAATATTGATTCCATTTTTTCATATGACAAAGTTATTTATCGAATGAAATACAAGAGAATAAAGCGCCTTAAGATATTATTAAATTAGACTTAGGGCTTTTTAATGATTTACTTTAAATAAAATTAAGATGATAAAAAAAGGGATTTTTCCCCTTTTAAAAACGGGAATTTTCATGGTAGTTTTCAAAAATTCGAATCTTACTTTTATCCTCGTCAAAATGCGGAGGCCGAAAAGCAAAAGAGTAGGCGTTACCTAGAATAAAATAATATGGAAACTGCTTTCTTCTTAGCGATGGGTTGGTGTGGGACAAAATATCCGGGCTGGTGGCGTAAATTTTTAAAGAAACCACCATTTCCTGAACCAGAACCATGGTGGGTTATTTCAACAATTGGTTTAGGTTTAATTGCCGGACTGGCTGGTGGAACTATTTTTAGTGTGGTAATTCGGGAAAGTCAGTTCTTTTCTGGACAGGCCGCAATTGCCTCCGGATTATTTGCTTTTGGAACGGCTAATATAGTTACCGGAATTGCTTCAGCTTTTAAAGATTAAGGATAAAAATATCTCGACCATTTGGGGATAGTGTTGAGGTATTTCCCTGCCACGAATGAGCGTAAGTTAGTTTGTGTGATTCGTGGCAAAAAAAAAGCGCTCGATAAATTCGAGCGCTTCCTTATTAAAAATATAATTTAGTTTTTCTCAATCCATTTTCTTGCATTGACAAAAGCTTCGTGCCAAGGAGTAACCTCGTCGTTTCTATCTTTTGCATAATGCGCCCAGTTCCATTGGAAAGTCGAACGCTCAATATGAGGCATCATAACCAAGTGTCTTCCGGTTTTGTCACACATCATTGCAGTGTTGTAATCAGAACCGTTAGGGTTTGCCGGATATCCTTCGTAAGCATATTTCGAAACAATGTTGTATTGGTCTTCTGCGTAAGGCAATTTGAATTTACCTTCTCCGTGAGAAACCCAAACGCCTAAAGTACTTCCTGCTAAAGTCGATAACATTACAGAATTATTTTCTTGAACTGTTACAGAAGTAAAAATACTTTCGTGTTTTTGACTTTCATTATGGTGCATTTTTCCGTGAACTTCGTGTTCTGGATTAATAACTTCTAATTCCATAAACAACTGACATCCATTACAGATTCCAACAGATAAAGTATCTTCTCTTTTGAAGAAATTATCTAAAGCTGTTTTTGCTTTTTCGTTGTATAAGAAAGCTCCAGCCCAACCTTTAGCAGAACCTAAAACGTCAGAGTTAGAGAATCCGCCTACAGCTCCAATGAACTGAATATCTTCTAAAGTTTCACGTCCAGAAATTAAATCTGTCATGTGAACGTCTTTTACGTCAAATCCAGCCAAGTACATTGCGTTTGCCATTTCACGCTCAGAATTACTTCCTTTTTCACGAATAATCGCCGCTTTTGGTCTTGGTTTAGAATTGTCGATTTCTGGTTTCTTTCCTGTAAAATGTGCAGGGAAAGTATAGTTTAAAACTTGATTTTTATAGTTTTCGAAACGTGCTTTCGCAGTTCCGTTTTTAGATTGTTTTTGATCTAGCAAATAAGAAGTTTCAAACCAAACATCTCTGTAAGTTGGAATATCCAATTTATAAGTTCCAAATTCCAAACTTGCAGATTCTTGAACTGAACCTAATTTGAAGAATTCGATGTTGTTAGAGTTTAATTTAGCTTCAACTGTTGCATCAGATTTTGCTTGGAATACAATTCCGATGTTTTCTGCGAAAAGGATTTTCAATAAGTCTTTTTCCGCGAAAGCGCTGAAATCAATTTTAGCTCCAAGATTTACATCAGCAAAACACATTTCTAATAAAGTAGTGATCAAACCACCGCTTCCGATATCGTGTCCCGCTAAGATTTGGCTTTCGCCGATTAATTCCTGAACTGTATTAAAAGCATTTTTAAAGAAAGCTGAATCTTTAATAGTTGAAGTTTCGTTTCCGATTGTATTTCTGATTTGTGCAAAAGATGAACCTCCTAATTTGAAATCATCTTGAGACAAATTGATATAATAAATTGAATCTCCGTCTTTTTGTAAAACAGGCTCAACTACTTTTCTGATATCTGTACAGTTTCCAGCTGCAGAAATAATAACCGTTCCTGGCGCAATTACTTCGTCGTTTGGATATTTTTGTTTCATTGAAAGTGAATCTTTTCCAGTCGGAATGTTGATTCCCAATTCAATTGCAAATTCAGAACATCCTTCAACTGCAGCGTACAAACGAGCGTCTTCACCTTCGTTTTTACAAGCCCACATCCAGTTTGCAGATAATGAAACCCCTTTTAACTGATCTTTAATTGGGGCCCAGATAATGTTTGATAACGATTCTGCAATCGCATTTCTAGAACCCGCAACAGGATCAATCAAAGCAGCGATAGGAGCGTGCCCGATAGAAGTTGCGATTCCTTCTTTTCCTAAATAATCCAAAGCCATTACACCCACATTGTTCAATGGCAATTGTAACGGACCTGCATTTTGCTGTTTAGCCACTCTTCCTCCAACACAACGGTCAACTTTGTTTGTCAACCAGTCTTTTGAAGCAACAGCCTCTAAACGTAAAACATCTTTTAAATAGCTTTCAAAATCTCCTGCGTTGTAAGCAACGTCAGCATATTTTCTATCTACTTTTTTATCTGTCAAGATGGTTTTTGGAGAACTTCCAAAGAAATCTTCCAAAGCATAATCCATTGGTTTAGAACCGTTAGATTTTGATTCGAATGTAAAACGGTGATCTCCCGTTACATCTCCAACCTCGTACATTGGAGAACGCTCTCTGTCAGCGATTCTTTGTAAAGTATCGATATCTTTTTGACCGATAACTAATCCCATTCTTTCTTGAGATTCATTACCAATAATTTCTTTTGCAGAAAGAGTTGGGTCGCCAACAGGTAATTTGTCTAAATCGATTAAACCTCCAGTTTCTTCCACTAATTCAGAAAGACAATTTAAGTGACCGCCCGCACCGTGATCGTGAATAGAAACAATTGGATTATTGTCGCTTTCTACTAAACCACGGATGGCATTTGCAGCACGTTTTTGCATTTCTGGGTTTGAACGCTGAATCGCATTCAACTCAATTCCTGAACCAAAAGCTCCTGTATCTGCAGAAGAAACCGCAGCACCACCCATTCCGATTCTATAATTTTCTCCACCAAGAATAACAATTTTATCGCCTTCTTGTGGTTTGTTTTTGATCGCTTGATTTAATTTTCCGTATCCAATTCCACCCGCTTGCATGATTACTTTATCGTAACCAATTTTTCTGTTTTCTTCTTCGTGTTCGAAAGTTAAAACAGAACCTGTAATAAGTGGCTGTCCAAATTTATTTCCGAAATCTGAAGCTCCGTTTGAAGCTTTGATCAAAATATCCATTGGTGTTTGGTACAACCATTTTCTTTCTTCAACTGCATTTTCCCATTTTCTGTCGTTGTTCAAACGAGAATATGAAGTCATGTAAACAGCAGTTCCAGCTAAAGGAAGTGAACCTTGTCCTCCTGCTAAACGGTCGCGGATTTCTCCTCCCGATCCTGTAGCAGCACCGTTGAAAGGTTCAACAGTTGTTGGAAAATTGTGTGTTTCGGCTTTTAAAGATAAAACCGAATCAAATTCTTTTATTTCGTAAAAATCAGGTTTATCAGCCGATTTTGGTGCAAATTGCTGCACTTTTGGTCCTTTTACAAAAGCAACGTTGTCTTTGTAAGCAGAAACAATATCGTTAGGATTTTCCTGAGATGTTTTTTTGATTAATTTGAAAAGAGAAGTTTCTTTTTCTTCGCCATCGATAACAAAAGTTCCGTTGAAAATTTTGTGACGGCAGTGCTCTGAATTCGCTTGAGAAAAAGCAAAAATCTCAGAGTCAGTTAATTTTCTTCCAAGTTTAGTCGAAAGATTGTTTAAGTATTCAACTTCTTCTTCGCTTAAAGCTAAACCTTCAACTTTGTTGTAAGCTGCAATATCATCAATCTCCAAAATTGGTTCTGGCTGAATGTTGATAGTGAAGATTTCTTGATCTAATTCGTTGAATTTTTGAGAAAGCATCGGATCAAAATCATTGAAATCTTCCGTTGCAGGATGAAATTCTTCGATTCTGATAATACCTGAAATACCCATATTTTGAGTAATTTCTACAGCATTTGTACTCCAAGGTGTAATCATTGTAGCGCGTGGACCAACGAAGAAACCAGTCAAAGCTGATTTTTCGATTTTACTCGCGTCAGCAAAAAGCCAGTTTAATTTTGAAATGTCTTGAGCTGAAATTTCGTTTTGCGTTTGTACCGCAAAAACAGTTTTGCTTTGGTTTTCAAAGAAATGGATCATTTGTGTAGTTTGTTGTATTGAGCTGCAAATTTAATGTAAATAAATAGTAAGCGCAAATTTGGAAACCATCTCTTTTCAAAAAAAATGAAATTGCTTTTTTCTTGCATTTTTTCTACCAAAAAGACGCAAAATCAAGAAGTTTCGGACTTTTTGAAAATTTAAAGATTTAATAAAATTTCTTTTTTGATAAGCACTGTTATATTAAACTTTTAGAAAGGAAAAAATTAAAATTTAAACTTCATTTTCGAATGTTTGTTTGAAAATTAATTTGCAAAATTTACGAAACTTGAGAATAAATTAAAAAAGAACATTTCTGAAAAATGACCATATTGAGACAAAAAAAGCGGCAATTTTGCCGCTTTTGTATAAATGATAATCTAGTTTTTAGTTAACTATGATTTTTTTATTGCTCGATTTTGAACCTTGAATGATACGAACGATATATATTCCTTTAGGAATATTGTTTACTGTGATCGAAGAAGAATCGTTGTTTTCTTTTGTAAATATTTTTTGTCCTAAAATGGATAAAATTTCAATATTTGATGTTTCTTCTGAATCGTTTAATTGAATTGTAAAATTCCCATTTGAAGGATTTGGATAAATAGAAAATGTAGTAGAATCAAAATCTCCTGTTCCTAAATTGGCTAACGTGTGACTTCCTAATCCATCGCATTTGTCTTTTGCATACACATCCCATTCTCCGGCTTTGTCGAAAGTAGTGTTTGGTGAAGAAACGGTAGGTTTTCTTCTTAAAGTTTCATCGATAGAAAAATTGGCTGTATTTCCTAATGTTCCAATAATATCAATTAAAACATCGTTTTTGAATAATCCGATCGGATCGTTTCCATTAAATTGAAGTTCAGCTGCACCGCTTGATAAATTTGCATTTGCTGGAGGAAAACAAGTTGCAGTTCCCTGACTGTAAGCAATAACATATGATGCTCCTTGAGCTAAAGTTCCAGTAAGTGCTAATCCTGCTGTCGATGTCCACGGACCAGCTCCATTTACTTGTTTTTTGATTGTATATTGTGTTAGGTCAACAGTGTTTCCTGTAAAGTTTGAAACTTCTAAATATTTGTTGTTGCCAGAACCTTCAATATATTCTGAAAAGAAAATTTCATTTGCAATTGTTCCGCCTCCAGTAGATTCAGAAGTACTTCCATTAACAGAAGTACTTGCAGTCGATAAATTGTTTGAAGTGTCTTTGGCTACTACATAAAAAGAATAAGTTGTTGATGCAGTTAAGCCAGTGACAGTAGCGGTTGTTCCAGTTTCATTTTGTTTGAAAATTCCGTTTACATAAACAGCATAACCAGAAATTCCAACATTATCTGTAGCAGCCGACCAGCTCAAACTAATCGTATTTGAAGTGCTTGCTGTAACAGTTAAATTTAAAGGAGTGGTTGGAGGAGTAGTGTCGTCTGCTTCTGTTGTCCAGATTGCCTCTACATATTCCGGATGATCAATAAACGGATTTCTATTATTTTGACGGGCATAAATGGCATTGTTTCGGGCAATTTCCCTAGCATTTACGGGATCTTGTTTGTGCCAAGCAATTAGCATACTTAAAAATGCAGGGGTAAAAACTTTGTTTGCTGTTCCGTTAAACATTGGGTAAGAATATCCAGCAATGGTGTTTTCATAACGCGTTGCAAAGTAAAAATACATTCGGGCAATATCACCTTTGAATTCATCGATTGGTTCAAAAACAGTTCCCGAATATCCAGAAATTGAACTTGATCCTAATTTGCTCCCGTTTAGAGAGGTGTAAGTTGCTGTTCCAACATTTCCGTGAGGATAATTAGAGCGCATTCCGTTTACTTTTCCATCAGTTGGAGTAATGAAATGTGCATCGGCAACCATTGGAGATTTTTCATCAAAAACAGATTGAGGAATAATATGTTCTCTATTGTAACAATCACCTTCGACAGCATAATTACCACATCTCTGCGTAGTAGCAATACTATAAGTATAAGGATCGGTTCCAGATGGATTTTCAGAATACATATCTAAAACAGATCCGTCATTTTCGTAAAAATTATCAATATCCGAAGTCGCATAGGTAGTGTATAAACCTGCGTACCCATTATCAGTATGTCCTTTTATGATATTGTATAATTGTGTTTTTAAAGTATAGCCAGTGCCAGTTGCAGTATCATAATATCCCGTTGGAATTTGTGCAAAAGCAGAAGTAAGGGCGAAAAAAAGTAAAAAAAAGTAGTTTTTTTTCATAAATAAATAAGTTGAGATTGGGGAATCTTTAAAATGTAATAATGTTTTTTATGTAGAAATTTAATTCCAGACAAGATTACAGTTTTAATGAAAAAAACATGTTAAGCCATGATTATTTTTTGACTTTCAGCGCCAAAAGAATCCTATTATGAAAAACGTCTATCTCAACTTTTAAATGATCTATTTCGGAAAGTCCTGACTCTGATAAGCTCCTAAATCAGGAGGAGAAGTCCTGGCAATTCCTAAAATATCTGTCGTAATGATATATGCCTGATTTCCTTTCGCGAAAGCGGAAGAAGTTTTATCAATATTGAATTTATTTTGAGAAGCATTATAATATTTCGGATTTTCATTCAAAATAATGTTTGTGTAATGTTCCGTGTCAGTTTTAAATTGATAATCAGGATTTGTGGTAGAACTGCTGAATTTTACAAGACAATTGTTTAATTGATAAACAAAGGGAGCAGCTGTATTTTTACTCAAGTTAAATTCATTAGTAGCCGACCCGTAAATGATACAATTGTTAAAAGTTGCCTGAGTTAAGGCATTTGTTTCTGGAGTTGCTCCTGCCAGCGAATTACTTAAGCTTACAGCAAATTGAGATGGACCAGACCAATTATTGTTAAAAGTACAATGGGTAAATTTGTAATTTCCACCATAAATGACAGCTAAACTCGAAAGACCTGCATAATTAATGACAAGATTTTCTCCGATAAGTTGAGTGTTTTGTGCCAGAATTCCGTTTTCTACACAATTATAAATTTGCGAGTTTTTAATTGTAACAGTATTCAAAGGACTTCTGAAATCTAAACCGGTTACAGCATTTTTTAAAGTCAGATGATTAATGGAATGATTGGTACTTCCTTTTTCAAAAATCACCGATTTCCATTGTCCAGGAATATCAGAATAAAGGGATTCTAAACGGTCACCTTCGAAAATTACTTCGTTTTCTAATTTTTCACTTGTTGAAGCAGTTCCGTTAATTTGAAGTGAAGCATTTTTTCCAACGTATAAACCAGAATTAGCATGAAAATGTACTCGCGCACCAGCTTCAAAAGTTATCGTTTTGTTTTCTGGAACTCCAGCATATCCATAAATAACGTATGGTTTTTGTTTCGTGAAAAGAAGTTCATTTCCGTTTGTTGGATCATTTTCACTTAAATAAAATCCATCGACATCTTTGCCGTCAATTTTGATTTTTTCCTTTGTTCCATCTGGATTTTGATTCGGATATAAGAAAACGGCATCCTGAATTAAAGTAACTAAAGCAACTTCTTGAAGATTAGCACCACTGTCAAATTGGATTTCATCAATATATAAAAAATCAGTTGGATTGGCGTCTGTAATATCTGCCGTGGTTTCTATAAAGATGTATAAACTGTCTTTTGCTAAAAGCGTAACATCTTTAAAGATTTTCCCATCTGTTCCGCCCATTCCGTCAACAGTCATGCGGTATTTTGAACTTAAGCCTTTTTTGAATTGCACAACAGGAATCGAAATGTCGTTTTTACTTCGATTATACACTTTTAATTGATAAGTGCTGGAGCCAATATTTTTAAAAACGGTATCTAAATAAACAGTATCTCTAGAGAACTTCAAATTTCCATTACTGGCAACAGTATCAAAGTCAGTTCGGCAAGAACTGAAAGTTATAAGTATTGCAAGAATGAAAAGAGTAAAATATTGACGCATTTATATGTTTTTTTTGCCACTGATTGTAAGGATTAAAATGATTTTTTCGCCGCGAATTTCAATAATTCCCCGAATTAAATTAGGGTAAATTCGTGAAAATTGTGACAAACAAAAATTAATCTGTGCTAATCTGTGTAATCTGTGACTAAAAAAAGCCAAAGACTGATTCTGATTGTTTTTGTAAAAATAACAAAAAACCTACAGCTTTGAAGTTGAATTTTAAATTTTAGAATCGGATTTTAGATTTATGTCTTATCTTTCTTTAATTTTACGATTTTAAAGTTTATTTTAATGAATCATACAAAAGAGCAGATTTTGGCGCGCTGTAATGAGTTTTCTAAAAACACCTTAATGGAAACGCTAAAAATTGAATATATCGACGCCGGAGAAGATTTTTTAACTGCAAAAATGCCTGTAAATCCAAGTGTTCACCAACCAATGGGATTGCTTCATGGAGGCGCTTCTGTTGCTTTGGCAGAAAGCGTTGGAAGTGCCGCTTCTTTCTTTTTTATAAATCCAAAAGAGCACGAGGTAAGAGGTATCGAAATTTCGGCAAATCATCTAAAAAGTATTCGTGAAGGTTATGTTTTCGGAACAGCCAGAATTATTCATAAAGGTAGAAGTCTTCATCTTTGGGAAATTAAAATTACCGATGAAGAGGGGAACCTGGTTTCGCTTTGCAAACTGACGAATATGGTTTTGGATAGAAAGAAAAGTGAGTAAATTATGAATCCATTTTTCTTGAAAATTAAAAATCATAAAGAGCAAAATTTACCTTTTGTACTTTATTCAAAGCCCAACACAGAAAACTATGTTGGCATTTTACAACAAAATAACACGTTACATACTGTTTCTGATTACAGCGAAAAAGGTTTTGTTTTTGCCTCTTTTGATGAAAAACAACTAGTTCTGATTCCAGAAAATGAATCGGAAATTATTACTGCCGAAAAAGAAACAACTTCATTCGAACCAATCGAAATTGATGATTTAAGTTTTGATCCTGAAGCTAAATTTCAATACGAATATTTAGTTGCCCAAGGAATTCAAGCCATAAAAAATGAAGAATTCAAAAAAGTGGTTTTATCGCGAAGCGAAGAAGTGTCTTTGTCTGAATTTGATTTTGTTGAAACTTTTCAGCATTTGGTTCAATTGTATCCTGCTACTTTTTGTTATTGTTTTTTTCATCCAAAAATCGGACTTTGGATGGGAGCAACTCCTGAAAAGTTGTTGAAAGCAAATGGAAATGCTTTTGAAACCATGGCTTTAGCGGGAACACAAAAAGATAATCAGGAAACTGAAATTGTGTGGCAACAGAAAGAAAAAGATGAACAGCAGTTTGTAACTGATTTTATCGTAAAAAGACTTCGAGAATTTACAGCTTCGGTTGTAGTTTCTGAACCTTATAGTTTAAAAGCGGGATCGATCTGGCATATTAAAACGGATATTTCTGGAGTTTTAAAGGAGAATTCAACTTTAGAAGAAGTTATCGATACTTTACACCCAACACCAGCCGTTTGCGGACTTCCAAAAAAGAAATCAAAAGTATTTATTTTAGAAAATGAAAATTACGACAGGACTTTCTATACGGGTTTTCTGGGTGAATTAAACAGCACTTTTACAGAAACTAATACGAGTTCTGATTTATTCGTAAATTTACGATGCATGCAGATTCAGGAAGATAAAGCTATTTTGTACATGGGCTGCGGTATCACAAAAGAAAGTATTCCTGAGAAAGAATGGGAAGAAAGCGTCAACAAGTCGATGACAATGAAAAGAGTATTAAAAACAAAATGAAAATAAAGTTCTCGGTCGCAGTCACGGTATTCAGTTTTTACGCTGACTAAATAAGATACTTTGACTGCGACTGAAAACGGTGACTAAAATATAAACAATGAAACTAGATATATTAGCATTTGGTGCACATCCCGACGATGTAGAATTAGGTTGTGCTGGAACAATTTTAAAAGAAGTTTCCCTTGGGAAAAAAGTAGGGATTGTAGATTTAACACGTGGCGAATTAGGAACGCGCGGTACGGCAGAAACCAGAGATCAGGAAGCAAAAGATGCTGCAAAGATTTTAGGGGTTTTAGTACGTGAAAATTTAGCGATGCGTGATGGATTTTTCGTTAACGACGAAAAACATCAATTAGAAGTCATTAAAATGATTCGTAAATACAAACCTGAGATTGTATTGTGTAATGCAATCGACGATCGCCATATTGATCACGGAAAAGGAAGTAAATTAGTTTCTGATGCTTGTTTTCTTTCGGGTTTAATGAAAATTGAGACTACAGTTGATGGAGAAAAACAAGAAGCATGGAGACCTAAAGTAGTGTATCATTATATTCAATGGAAAAATATTACTCCAGATTTCGTTGTGGACATTACAGGATTTGAAGAAAAGAAAGTAGAAGCGATTATGGCCTATAAAACGCAATTTTACGATCCGAATTCAAATGAACCTGCAACACCAATTACGAGTAAAAACTTTTTCGAAAGCTTAAATTATCGTGCGCAGGACTTAGGAAGACTGGTTGGGAAGGATTTTGCAGAAGGATTTACAGTTGAAAGATGTTTGGCAGTCAATAGCTTAGAAAATTTGATTTAATTTTTATGAAAATTTTTCATTTTTTTCTTTGTAGAACTAAACCTTTGTTCTATATTTGCACTCGCTAAGCAGAAAAATGGTGGTTGTAGCTCAGCTGGTTAGAGTAGCGGTTTGTGGTGCCGCGGGTCGCCGGTTCGAACCCGGTCAGCCACCCAGATAGAAAGCCTTGAAGAAATTCAAGGCTTTTTTTGTATTTATATTTTTTTGAACCATATAATTTCATATAAGTAATTTAAGTTTTACTTCTTTGTAATAAGCCTAATTTAAATCATATCTAAAATGAACTTATATTACTTATATGGTTTAAATAAAAAAAGCACGACGATTAAGTCATGCTTTTCTGGTGGTTAAAATATTTGGTTTTTATTGGATTATCTGATTTCTTCAAATGTAGTTCCTTGTTTAATGTCTCCGGTTTTGTATCCTTTCTTAAACCAATACATTCTTTGTTCTGAAGTTCCGTGTGTAAAAGAATCTGGAACAACATGTCCCTGCATTTTACTCTGAATCGCGTCGTCACCGACAGCATTTGCAGCACTTAACGCTTCTTCAATATCGCCAGTGTCTAAATTTTCCTGATTGTAATGTGCCCAAACTCCAGCATAAAAATCGGCTTGTAATTCTAAGGCTACAGATAATTTGTTGGCCTGAGCTTCGCTTTTTCCTTGTTGCTCTTGACGCATTTTTGCAGACGTTCCAAGTAAAGTTTGTATATGGTGACCAATTTCATGTGCAATTACATAAGCAATCGCAAAATCACCTCCTTTTGCGCCAAATTTTGTTTTCAATTCTTCAAAAAAACCAAGATCCATATAGACTTTTCGGTCACCTGGACAATAAAATGGTCCTGATGCTGATGAGGCACCTCCACATGCGGTTTGAACTCCTCCTTTAAAAAGTACTAATTTTGGTTTTTCGTAGGTCATACCATGTTCTGCGAAAATCTTGCTCCAAATGTCTTCGTTATCTGCTAAAACAACTCTAACAAAATCCCCCATTTTTTTATCTTCCTCGCTTAATGGAGCAGCAGCTTCTGTTTGTTGTGATTGCCCGCCTTGCATTTGTTCCAAAATTGGAGCTATTTGCTGTCCAGTTTCGCCACCAAAAACATTAAGTAGTAAAATAATAATCCCAATAACTCCACCACCGACTAATGCTTTGCCGCCGCCAGAAATTGATCTTCGATCTTCTACGTTATCACTTTGTCTTCTGCCTTGCCATTTCATATTGAATTGTATTTTAATTTATTATCAAAAGGGTTGTACGAATTTATAGATTTTTTATGATAAAATTTAGCTTTAGATAGATTTTAGTTTTCAGCCGTAGCTGCAGTCTCAGTCACGGTTAATGGTTTTTGTTGAAAACTGAGACTTCGACTGTAAACTAAAAAAAATTAGCCAAGCCACTTAATTAAGGTTTCTTCAACACTTCCTTTCATGATTGGTTTGGAAATGTAGTCGTCCATTCCAGCAGAAATACATTTGTTTTTTTCGTCTTTTTCAGCTCCTGCAGTAACTGCAATAATAGGAATATCGCGTCCTTTTTTAGTATTTCGTATGGCTCTTGTGGTTTCATAGCCATTCATAATCGGCATCTGAATATCCATAAAAACAATAGTTGGGTTTATTTTTTCAAACTGTTGGATGGCTTCATATCCATTTTCGCATTCATGGATGTAAGCATTATTGTAAAGATTTTTTATAATTGTTTTGAGAAGCAACATGTTTACTTTATTGTCTTCCACAATTAAAAAAGTAATATTGTTTTCATTAGGTTCAGTATTTTCAGAATCTACTTCAATGTTTAAGCTTTTGAGTTCTGCATTGTATTTATCAGTGATGCTTTGGTTGCTTGTTTTCAAATTTAAATCGAAGAAGAAATTGCTTCCTTCGTTAATTTTGCTTTCAAGTTGTAAACGGCTTTCCATTAAAGCCAGCAGCTGGTTTGAAATGGTAAGACCTAAACCGGTTCCTCCAAATTTTCTCGTTGTAGAGCTATCTTCCTGCGAAAATGCTTTAAAAATTTTCTTTTGATTCTTTTCAAGAATACCAATTCCTGTATCCACTACAGAAAAACGAATGATGTAATTGTTGTTTTTCTTTTTTTCTAAAACAGAGACATTTAGTTTTATAGAACCTTCAGTTGTAAATTTTACAGCATTTGAAAGAAGATTAATCAGGATTTGTTTGATTCTGACAATATCAGTCCAGATGTATTTAGGAACATCAGGATCAATGTTGAGTTCAAGTTCAAGATTCTTTTGATTGGATTCGTAAACAATTAGATCAAAGACTTGTCCTAAGACCTTTTTAATGTCATAAAGATCAATAAAAAGCTCTAGTTTTCCAGCTTCAATTTTAGAAAAATCCAGTATGTCGTTAATGATTTCAAGAAGCGAATGCGCCGATTGATTAATGGTTGTCATGTATTTCTCCTGAATTTCCTCCAGCTCTGTTTTCATCAACAAATGTGTAAATCCGATAATTCCGTTAAGAGGAGTTCTGATTTCATGAGACATATTGGCTAAGAAATCAGATTTAGATTTGTTTGCTGCTTCTGCTAATTGTTTTGCTTTTATGGCGTCTTCAATTTCTTTTTTGTTGGTAATGTCAAAGTAGATTCCTCCAACAAATTCAATTTCATCGTCTCTTTTTATTACATCTCCAAATTCTTCCACCCAAATGTATTCGCCCGATTTGCGTTTTATACGGTACACATTATGTAAAGGGATTCCTTTTTGTAGATTGTCAATTTGGTTGTTTATCACTTCTTCTTTATCATCATGGTGAATAAGAGAAAGAAACGATAAATTATTTTCTATAAATTCTGATTTTGAATATCCAGTTAAATTTAAGACTTCATCATTTAGGAAGATTTTGGTAGAGAAAGCGTCAAATTTTGATAAATAAACTGTTCCTGGAATATTGTTGGCAATTAGTTTGAATTTTTCTTCACTTTCAACAATTTTAGTTTCATTTCGATTTCTTTCTAAGGCAGATGAAATGTTATTGGCCAATACCTGAAAAATATAAATTTCTTCTTCAGACCAATTTTTTTCTTTGGTACAATCATCAAAACCAATAAAACCAGTAAAAATATCATTGATATAAAGTGGTAAAATCAAAATAGATTTGATTTCATTATTGATTAAAAGTGTCTTGAAAAAACCTTCGTCTAAGTTGCGGGTTA
>NZ_DASWYK010000178.1:0-38578 GCF_036405015.1 Flavobacterium sp.
AATTTGTTGTTTTTTAGTTTGTTACGAGTGGTTTCGGGCTTCAATGAAAAACTTAACATTGGCGAATAGGTTTTTCAATCTATCTTTGTTTATTATTTTTTGATGTTAATTTAATGATTTAATAACATTGAAAATTAGTGAAATCAAATTTTAATTTAATCAATTTCTTAAAATTAACACAATAATGGCAGAAGAAGTGCTTACTAATGAAATCGATCAGGAGGTAAATACAGATACAGTTATCTCTACTGATGAAAATGAGCAAAAAACGGCTCAAAACCAAGAAGCGGAATCAGTTGCAACTGAAGCTACAGAAACTAAACCAAAACCTAAAAGAGCTCCTAGAAAAACAGTTGAAAAAGAAGCTGTTGTTGTAGAAGAAGAGGTAAAGGAAGAAGAAGAGTGGGAGGAAATTGAAGAAGCAGAAGAAGTAGTTTCATCAGAAGAAGGCGCTGCTGAAGAAAATGAAGATAAATCTAAAAACGATAAGAAGAAGAAAAAGATGAAAGAAAAAGAGAAAAAACAGCTAGCTGAGAAAAAAGAAAAATTGAAAAAGAAAAAAGCAGTAGCTAAAAGAAAAGAAAAAGCTAAAGATGCTAAAAAAGAGAAAGCTAAAAAAGCAAAATTAAAAGCTAAAGCGAAAAAGAAAGCTAAAGCTAAAAAAGCAAAAGATAAAGCAAAAGCGAAAAAAATTGCTAAAAAGAAAGCTAAAAGAACTAAAGCAAAAAAGAACAAAAAGAAATAATTGTTGATAGTTTAATGGTTGATTTTTAATTGAAATTGCTATTGTCTATTGAAATTTCATAATTGTTATTGCAAACAAAAAGTGCCTCTAATTTGAGGCACTTTTTGTTTTCTTTTGTATAGCCAATCGGTCAATTTTCTGAAGAAATTCGGGATCAAATTGCGAATAGGCTCTTAATCTGTATTTTTCGTCGCGCATCTTCATGACCAGACGTATTTTCTGAACCATTAACCAGATGGGTTCGTATCTTTTATGTCCTAATAAATATTGAATTTTAAGAATCGACATTTTTCTGTGTGTTAAAGTCATCAATTCAATACAAATCATCCAATATCGTATGGGTAAATTAGAGTTTTCCATCACCGTTCCGGATCGTAAACTCATGCGGCTTCGGCATTTTCTGCATTGAAATTTTAAATCATTTTGTCTGAAAGAATGAACGTCATGACCGCATTTGGTGCAAATAATACCATTTTGTAAGCGCTGGTTTTTCAGCTCTTCGATGCAAGTTGCTTCGTCTGGATATTTTTCAAAATACGCTCTTAATTCCATTTATACCGTTAGTCGTTTTCTTGTCGAAATATAAAATATTTTTAAAGAAAAGCAAAAGCCGTTTGGTGTAAAATAAAAAAGGAATACTCAATTTGAATATTCCTCTTCGTTAGGGCAATAAAATGCAGGTACTACAATTTTGTTGCGATTTCTTTTTTGTATTTATTCAAAATCGATTTTGTCATACCTAAATTAGCTTTTGTAGAATCTACAGCTAAATAAATAAAGTATTGTTGATTGTCAGAAACGTCAATAATATGTATCTGAGAGCTCAGCGTAATCATAACATTGTCAACAACCTGACCTTGTAAATTTAGAGCCTTGATAGCATTCATTTTAGCTTTAACCACTTCAAGATTATAAGCCGATGCTAATTCAGGATCAAAATCTGCAACAACAGACTGAGAGTAGTATGACATACCGCTAGCGATTTCAGCTACAGAAACAGCGATAAACCCTGGGACGTTTTTTTTTAGGTCTTCACCAAATTGAGTTAAAAAATCAGACATAGTGCTAGAATTTTAATTTTGTATAAGAATTGAATTGTTTTGGATTCGACAAAATTAATTATACAATATTATTTAATTATCCGCTTTTCGTACCTTTTTTTAGTTTAAATGTTAAAAAGAATACGAGGGGATAATGGTTCATTTTATGATTTTTTGAATTTCATTTGATTAGGAGTTCAAAATGAAATATTTAAAAGAAAAATGCTTCTGAAAAAGCATATTCAGCAATTTCAAAAGCATTTTTAACAAAGTGAAAAAAAATAATTTTTTACTTAATTTCTGTGATAAATTCGTCTTGTGGTGTTCTTACTTTTTTCAAGTTAACCAACCAGTCGTTTGCTTCATCTCTATAACCAAGAGGCAAAATCAAAACACTTTTAAGACCTAGTTCGCTTAAGCCTAAAAGTTTGTCTACTTCGGCAGGAATAAAACCTTCCATTGGTGTAGCATCTACTTTTTGTTCTGCAGCAGCGGCAACAGCGGTTCCAAGAGAAATATAAGCTTGTCTTGCAGCGTGGTTTGCATGCCATTCTTGTCCAAGAGGTTCGTACATTCCCCAAAGTGTTTTTTTGTAATCGTCCATTGCATTTGCAGGAATTCCTCTTTCAGCAATTGTTCTGTCAAAAACAGCAGAGATTCTGTCTAAACTATAACCGTCCCAAGCAGCCCAGATTAAAACATGAGAAGCATCTGTAACTTGACTTTGGTCAAAACTTACGGCTCTGATTTTTTGTTTTAAATCTTCGTTTGTAATGACAAAAATCTTATAAGGTTGTAGTCCTGAAGAAGAAGGAGCTAATTTTGCAGCTTCCAAAATGTAATCTACTTTTTCTTGCGGTACTACTTGTCCGTTCATTTTTTTTGTAGCATAACGCCACTTTAGTGCATCTATTAAGGCCATTTTTTTGTACTGATTAAAATTATGTTTCAAATGTAAAGACTTTAAGTGTATTTTTGTCATCTAATTACCAAAAGTAACTGTAACATCGAGGTAACTAACTAACACAGTATGATAAAAGAGGCTTTACACGACAAAAAAACATGCAGCAAACATATTTTGGCAGTACATGATGCTATGGATATTTTAAACGGAAGATGGAAAATTGCAATTATCGCTTCTTTGTGTTTTAATACTTTGAGATTTACCGATTTATTGAGGGAAGTGGAAGGAATTTCGGGTAAAATGTTAAGTCGTGAACTAAAGAATCTCGAAGAAAATCAGTTGGTTACGCGAACTGTTTTAAACACGCAGCCTATAACAGTCGAATATCAGTTGACTGAATATGGCCATACTTTAAAAGAAGTTATTAATTCTTTGGCAAAATGGGGCGCTAATCATCGAAGAAAGATTACGGGGAAGGAATAAAGTATTCAGTCTCAGTTTACAGTCTCAGTTACAGTCTTAGTTTTCGTTTTTTAGTTCTATCGCTCTTTGGAAAAATCCTTGGCGGGTTAGATTTTGTTCTGCTTCTTCAATAGCTTTCAAGAGATTGTTTTGTGTATTTGTGATTTCGTTTAGCGTTTTGTTCATAATATCCCAAACGGGTTTCATTTTTTCAATCAATTCTTTCCCTTTTGACGTTAAGATAATGAGTCTTTTTCTTTCGTCCATTTTATCTTTTTTGGAACTGATTATTTTTTGTTTTTCCAATTCTTTTAATAAACTAATCGTCGAAGGGTGACTATAGCCAATTTCATTGGCGATTTCTACCACACTCAGCATTTCTTTTATGTGTAATGTGTAAATTACAGGAAACCATTTTGGTTCAAAATCAATATTAAAATAGGTGTAAATCTGAGCGCCGTCTTTTCTTAACTGCTCGCTCAGACGCTGTAATCTTGTGGATATGGCCAAAATGCCGATTTCGTCAATTATATTCATTATGCTGGATTTAAAGTGAGTTGGCAGAAAACATTATCAGGTTTCATTAATGGAAAATCACTTGGAAGCGCTTCTTGTGGAATCGTGATAAAATCATTTTTTTCGTAAAAACGTAAAGCAGCCTGCAATAAAGTTACAGTGCCTAAATATAAATTTTTGAGACCGTTTTCTTTGCTGTAAGTGATTAATTTTTCCAATAATTGCTGGGCAATTTGAAACTCTTTACCTCTGAATTCCTTCTTTACAAACATTTTTCTAATCGCTCCGGCTTCGGTATTAAATTTCACCAAGGCAATTGTTCCGACTAATTTATCATCGATAAAGGCGCCAAGAAAAATACCACCAGGTTTAAAATAAAAGTTTTCAATATCCTGTAAATCGGGCTGATCTTCTAAAGTTATAGGAACATTAAACTCTTTTTGTTGAATGTTTAAAATCAAATCTACGATTTCTTTTTCGTACTCATTTTGTATAGGTTGAATCTGCATTTTATTCTGGAATTTAATATGAGTACAAAACTACGTAGTTAGCTACATATATACAAACAAAAAACTGCTGAAGATAGCAGTTTTAAGTGTTTTTTATGATTTTTACAATTTATTTTTAAAAGAATTATTCTTTAACTAAAACAATTACAGCCTTATAACCTGTACCAACATTCCATTCGCTTGACGAAATAACTTGGCCTTTGTCGTCATAAACTTTAAATTCGGCTGTATTTGGAGAAGCAAAACCTTCATTCAAAGCTTCAATATCAATTTTATTGATTCCTTTTTCCAGATTTATTTTGACACTTTTAAAATCGCCATTTAGTAAAACTTCTGGTTCAATTACTTTGTCATTTAAATATACTTTTACTTTATCACCGTCTACAAAAGCCGCATCACGATACATAATGGTAGAAGTCACTGCAGTAGTATTGAAGTTTCCTAAAAATTGATTTCTTCTATAAAAAATCCCTTCAACATTTGCTTCTTGTTTGTATAAGTTGGTATCCTTAAAAAGTTCATCTGGATTTACCTGTAGCGGTGCGGGTTTTTCTATTGGTGCAGGCGGATTTTCCTTTGGAGCTGCTTCTTTTGGCGGAATAACTTCTTTTTTATTAGCATCTTTTGCAGGAATGGATTTGAATTTACTATTCAACTCCTGCGAAAATCCGTGTATGGAAAAAGTGGTAAGGGCAATTATCAAAAATATTTTTTTCATTTTTCTGTGGTATTTAAAAGGGGTATTTTTTTAAGATTAGATGCATCATAATCTTTCTATATAAACATTTTTTAAACCGAAATATTGCCTTAGAAAGAACTATTTGTATAAAAATTAACGTTCTTTTTGACTTTTTGCAAATTGAAAGTTTGCCACGAATTACACGAATTTGCACGAATTAGATTTGAAGCTATAAAAAAGAAATTAGTGAAAATTCGTGTAATTCGTGGCTAAAAAAATCTACAGAATCTGCAGGAAAAATTATTCTCTCGCAGATTTATCAGATCGAGCAGATAAAATTTTGATGTAAAGAAAATGTTTTCTAGTTTTTGTTTTTAAAATATTAATTGTCAATGGTTTATATTTGTGTTTTAATTAAATAATATCGGTTATGATTAAATTTAGTTTGGCCTTTCTTCTATTTACGATTGGTGTTTTTGCACAAGAAAAAACAGTTGATGCTAGTATCCGCAAACAAATTGAAGATTACAATACTTTGTTTGGAACAGCTTTAGTTGAAAATAATAAAGATGTTGTTTTAAAATCATATACAGACCAAACTGTATTCATGCCGGAACATAGCAGACAAAGAACGGGGAATAAATCAATTGCCGATTTTTATGTACAATGGTTAACGCAAGCAAAAGTCAATTCGTACCAAAAAACAATTGTCGATTTACAGGATTTTGGGGATTACGTTTTAGAAATTGGGAATTTTACAGAAAACCTCCATTTAAAAGACTTGAAACCTTATGTTTATTCGGGAAAATATATGGTGGTATTGAAAAAAGCTTCTAAAAATAAAATGACAATCGCAGCAGAAATCTGGGGCGCAAACAGTTATTTCGATGATCGATTTATTCCTAAAATTGATGATTCAAAAGTTCCTACAACAAAAGAATTTATTTCATCAGACAAAACCATTAAAGAAGTTATTGCAAGAAACGCTTCTATTAAAAACTTGGTTCAAAAAAGGTTAGGGGCAGAACACGCTAAAATGTTTATGCCAGATGCGATGTATTTAACATATTACACTCCGATTCTTTCGGGAGAAAAAGAGATTACGGCTTATTTTATCGAACATGAAAAACCAGGAACTTTGAGTATCGATCAAATTTCTATTGAGACTTCGGGCGTTATTGTTGCCAAAAAAGCAATTATAGAATTTGGTTTTTATAGTGTAGACTGGAGCGATGGAGATAAAAATGGCAACGTAAAAGGGAAAAGTATTAATATCTGGAAACGAAATAAGGATGGACAATTAATGCTTTTTAGGCAAATGGTGAATCATGACTAATAATTTTTTTTGATTCATGAATCTCCTATAATTGACAAGCTTTTACAGTGATTTCAGACAATAAATTTACTAAAAAAAGCAAATTTCAGCTTGCAGAGCCAATAAAGCGTCCTATATTTGCGGCTGATTTTGGTCTGTTTTTTCTTCAGAAAAAATAGTTAAAAGGGAATCAGGTGCAAATCCTGAGCAGACCCGCTACTGTAAGTTCTACACAAAGTCTTTAAACATTACTAATGCCATTGTTCCGTTTTTGGAGTGAGAAGGCCGTTTAAAGATAGAATAAGTCAGGAGACCTGCCACGATCACATAGTTTAAAACTTTCGTGGTATGAAGTTGATGACAAAGATAATGACCAGCTGTTTTGCAGCGGGGTCAATTCTACGTTTGTATAATTACTACATCACTGAAAGTTATTTTTTTAATAAGTGATGTGTAATTTTGAAGAAATCTCTTTTAACTATTTTTATTCTAATTTTTCCTTTTTGGCTTTATTCCCAAGCTGTAACTGACAGTTCGCGGGTTTTAAAAGAAGTTGTTTTAAAAGGAAAACCTTATCAGGAAGTGATTCCTGTACAAAGCCTTTCGGGCGTTCTGCTCGAAAAACTGGCAAGTCATAACGTGGCCGATGCTCTTCGTTATTTTGCTGGAACACAAATCAAAGATTATGGCGGTGTCGGCGGACTTAAAACGGTTGACGTTCGGAACATGGGAACGCATCATGTCGGGGTTTTCTATGATGGAATCCAACTCGGCAATGCCCAAAACGGCGTTACAGATCTTGGAAAATATTCGCTTGACGATATGGAATCGCTTACGATGTACAATGGTCAGAAAAGCGAAATTTTTCAATCGGCTAAAGACTTTGCTTCGGCTTCAGCCATTTACTTAAAAACGAAACGTCCTGTTTTTATCGGAAATAAAAAAACAAATCTTCTTGTTCGTTATAAAACCATGTCCATTAATTATCATGATCCTTCTTTTAGATGGGAACAAAAACTGAGCGACAAATTGAGTTTAAGCGTTAGTTCAGAATACATCAACTCAAATGGTCAGTATAAATTCAGATACAAAAGAAAAAATCTAGACGGAACAACTGCTTATGATACCACAGCCACAAGATGGAATAGTGATATTGAAACGTTTCGATTTGAATCTGGTATTTATGGAAAAATCAACAAAGGTACTTGGGATGCAAAAGTCTATTATTACGATTCTGAACGTGGTGCGCCAGGTGCAATTGTAGAAAATAAGTTTCGTGACGGCTTCAGACAGTTTGACAAGAATTTCTTCGGACAGGCTTTTTTGACGAAAGATGTTTCTGAAAAGTACAAATTCCAGCTAAAAGGCAAATTCGCTTACGATTATACCCATTACATCGCGAGAGACACCACCAATGTTTTGGGAGAAACTGTAACGGAAGGTGCGCAATCAGACGATAGTTATTTTCAGCAGGAAACTTATTTTTCGGCAGTTAATATGTACAGCATTTTACCTACTTGGGATGTTTCGCTTTCAACCGATTTTCAATACAATAAATTAAATGCGACAAGAAGAGGAATTCAGACGCAATTTTCTTTTCCAGAGCGTTACACCGCTTTGGTTTCTTTGGCTACTTCTTATCGTTATGAAGGTTTTAAAGTTTTAGGAAATGTATTGGCAACTAGAGTAATCGAAGAAGTAAAGTACAATGCCAAAGCCCCGAATAAAACTGAAATGACGCCTGCTTTATTTCTCGGTTATACTCCTTTTAAAAAATACGATTTCAATTTAAGAGCTTTTGCTAAACGTATTTTCAGAATGCCAACTTTTAACGATTTGTATTATACCATGGTTGGTTCAAGCACTTTACGACCAGAATATATGAACCAATACGATGTTGGTTTTACGTATAATTTCCCCGTAAGGGAAAGTTTTTTCGACAAATTTTCTATTCAGGCAGATGCCTATTATACCAATACAAAAGACAAAATTGTAGCAGCGCCGACAGGAAATTTATTCCGATGGATGATGACTAATATCGGACAGGTAAAAGGAAAAGGAATTGAAACAGTTCTTAATGTAGGAACTCATTTCGATAAATTAATTCTTAATGCAAATTTGACTTATACCTATTCTCAAAGTCAAGATTTTACAAAGGTTGCAGGCTTACAAATGTCTTCTTACGGTGATCAGATTCCGTATACGCCTTGGCACAGTGGCTCTGGAATTTTAAATGTGGGTTATGAGTCGTGGAATTTCAACTACAGCTTTATTTATGTTGGAAAACGCTACAACGGAAACGTCAACAATATCAAAGTAAACGAAGTACAGCCTTGGTACACACATGATTTGGCGGTTCAAAAAGCGTTCACTTTCAAAACCTACAAAATGAATACAACAGTTGAAGTCAATAATGCTTTTAATCAACAGTATGAAGTGATTTACAATTATCCGATGCCAGGCAGAACATTCAAATTTATAATCAGTTTTGAGTTATGAAAAAGAGTTTTATAAAAATAATATTAGGTGTTTTCATTGCCATTTCTCTGGTTTCCTGTCGAGAAGACGAAACGATATTTCTTTCTTCGGATGTTCAAGTTGCTGCTCCTAGAAGTGACGGAAAAATTGAAGGTTTCTATCTGCTCAATGAAGGAAATATGGGAATGAATCGAGCGAGCATAGACGTTTTTAATTATCGAACAGGAAATTATACAACCGATGTTTACTCCGAACGAAATCCGTCAGTTGTAAAAGAATTGGGTGATGTTGGAAATGATATTCAAATCTATGGAGATAAAGTTTATGCAGTAATAAATGTTTCTAATAAAGTAGAAGTTCTGGAAAAATGGACGGCAAAACGCATCAAAAAAATCGATATTCCAAATTGCCGTTATGTGACTTTTTACAAAGACAAAGCCTACGTGAGTTCTTATGCCGGACCAGTAGCGATTAATCCAAATGCTGAAATTGGTTTCGTTGCAGAAATTGATACGACTTCATTAGAAATAAAAAGAAAAGTAAATGTGGGTTATCAGCCTGAACAAATGGTGGTGCATAACGGAAAATTGTATGTAGCAAATTCTGGTGGCTATAGAGTTCCAAATTACGATCGAACCGTTTCGGTAATTGATTTAGAAACCTTCACAGAAATCAAAAAAATAGATGTCGGAATCAATTTGTACAGTATGAAAATTGACAGTAGAGGCGATATTTATGTGAGTTCAAGAGGCGATTATTACAACACACCATCCAATCTTTTTGTAATTGATACCCAAACCGACGAAAAGAAAATGCAACTCGATATTCCGGCTTTAGGAATGTGTTTGGTTGACGATTTGCTTTATTACTACAGCGTTTCTTGGAGTTATGTCACGAACAGCAACAAGATTACGTACGGAATTTTGGATACTAAAACCAAAAAGATAATCAGCGACCAAATTATTACTGATGGAACGGACAAGAAAATAATGATTCCGTACGGACTTCAAGTAAATCCTGAAACGAAAGAAATCTACATTACCGATGCTCAAAATTATGTAGTAACAGGTTACATCTATTGTTTTACGCCTGATGGAAAATTAAAATGGAAAACTACAGCGGGAAATATTCCGGCACACATTGCTTTTATAACCAAAAAATAGAAATATGAAACAACAATTTTTAAGGTATTGTCGAATAATACTATTGGCTTTTGCAGTACTAACACTGGCAAATTGTTCAGGTGGAGATCATGATAATTCGGAATCAGGTGGCGGAGAAACAGCGGTAAATGAATTTAAAACGACTCGTTTTGCAATAGTTTCTTTAAGTCCGAAAACAACTGCAAGTACAGATGCAGTTTATAAATGGGAAATAGAAAATGTTTCTTCAGAAAATTATTCTTTAGTAAATACCACTTCCAAAGAAGCTTTATTTGCAGCTGCCGCAGAAGGAAATTATGTATTTAAAGTAACCATTACTGATAAAGGAACTACACAAACGCAAAAAGTTACGGTTGTAATAAGTGCTGAAGCCAAAGAACTAAAAAGTTACATCTCTAAAGTATTTGAATTTCAGCCTGCACCAGGGCAATTTGTAAATGATCTTCCTGTGGCCAATGATGGTGATTCGGCTGATAGAATATTGACGAGAGCGAATTCGTATTTGGCGAAGCAAAATGGAGATCTTATTTCGCTTGGCGCTTTTGGCGGTTATGTCGTTTTTGGTTTTGACCACAGTATTGTAAATATTAAAGGGAAACGTGATTTTCGAGTTTTAGGAAATGCTTTTTGGGCCGATGCCAATCCAAATCCGGATGCGGGAATGAGAGGCGGAAGCAGTGAAGCAGGCGTAATTATGGTTTCCTACGATAAAAATAAAAATGGACTTCCAGATGACGAATGGTACGAAATTGAAGGTGCTGGTCACAAAATGGAAAAGACGATTCATAACTACGAGATTACCTATTTCAGACCAGATCCAAATAAAACGCCAGTTTCAGGAGGTGGAACAGGAACGGTTGTTTTTACGGATATGGAGTATATCTATTGGAAAGATAATCAAGGAAAAGACGGTTATTTGGTTCAAAACAATGCTTACAATCATTCTTTAGATTATTGGCCAAAATGGCAAAAAGATCAATCCAGCATCACTTTTAAGGGAACGAGATTACCAGACAATGCTGTAGATGAAAGCGGTAACGGAAGTTATTTTGTTCAATATGCTTTTTTATACGGTTATGCTGATAATGCTCCAAACAATGACAACGATTCAGCAATTGATATTGACTGGGCAATTGACAGTAAAGGAAATAAAGTACAGCTTCCAGCAATAGATTTTGTAAAAGTTTACAATGGACTAAATCAGCAAGCAGGATGGCTCGGAGAAACTTCAACCGAAATTATGGGGGCAACCGACTTGCATCTTTTGGGAGAAAATATTCCAACGAGATAAATATTTGTGTGGAATTTTTTAACACATAGATATAGTTTTTGGAAGCTTTAAAAAGGCGTTTCACTTGTTTAAATGCATATAGTAGACTATGTGAAAGAAATAAATTTCTCTTTTGGGATCTCTTTAGACTTAAAAATCTATGTTTCTATGTGTTAGGATTTAATTTAGACCAATTTCGCTCAATGTATTTTAATTAATATCAAATCAATTTATTATACCAATTATGAAAAAAAATGTTACCCGAATTTTAGCGCTGGCATTTGCATTTGCTTTTATCGGATGCAGCAGTGATGACAAAGACGAAAATGCGAATGTGATTGACATTACGCTTCAGGAAAAGTATGAAACACCAACTTTTACGGTTTTAGACATTACAGCTTCTGATGCTGGTGCGACAGCAAAATACGAATGGATTATGACTAAGAATCCAGTAAATCAAGTAACCGATTCAATTGTTGCAGATACAAAAGACTTACGATTTACAGCAATCTATGCTGGTTCTTATGAATTTACATTGAATGTAACGGCAGACAATAAAAAGGGAAGTAAAAGCACGATTGTGAATGTGACAAATGAAGCAACAAATTTCAATCCGTATATCACTCGCATTTTTGATTTTGATCCTGCACCTGGAATGTTTGCCAATGATCTTTATAAAGATGGAAATTCAAAAGAAGATGTTATGAAAACCGCTTTAGGAAGAATCAACGAAACCAATATTGGTTATTTGTTAGACTTAGGAGGTTTTGGAGGATCAATTGTGGTTGGTTTTGATCACACTGTCGTGAATGTTACAGGCGCAAATGATTTTAGAATTTACGGAGGAGATGTAACCAATCCGACAGGCGCAAAAGGAAATCCGCCAGCACCAGGATTAATTTTTGTGGCTTATGACAAAAACAAAAACGGAAAACCAGATGCAGACGAATGGTACGAAATAGCAGGAAGTCAGCATTCTAAATCGACTACAATCAAGAATTTTAAAGTTACTTATAAGAAAAAAGCAGCTGGAGAACCTCTAGTAACTTCAAGTGCGCTTTGGACAGATTATGAGCATGTTTATTGTGAAAACAGTAAAGAAGATAAATATTATCTGCCAAGACCAAGAGGTAAAAAAGAATTTTATCCATTATGGGCAACTCAGACTACAGTGAGTTATGAAGGTTTAAAATTGGATGTAGACTTTAAAACGGCACGTGCTGGACAAACAACACTTTGGTATTCGACTCCTCCAGAATGGGGATATGCAAATGCTATAAATCCAGATATCGATATTGACTGGGCGGTAGATAAAAACGGAAATAAAGCCAATCTTCCAGGAATCGATTTTATAAAAGTAGTGAACTGCGTGAGCGAACCAATGGGACTTTGCCAGCAACAATCTTCAATGGCAACTGTTTTTGCAGGAGCAGGAGACCTTCATATATTAAAAAAGTACAACTTAAAAAAAGCAAACAAATAAAACCATGAAAAAGTATTTAAAATATAGTTTAGTTCTAATTGGTTTAGTTGCTTTTTATGCGTGTAGTAATGACGATTCTAAACAAGAAGAGGTTGTAGAGCCAGTTAAGGATCCTGTAATTGCTGTAAAATTAGCTTCAGAATTCGCTGTACAGCAATATAATGTTGTAGAAATTACTCCAGAAGTAGCTATCGAAAATGCCAACGGAAAAACAGAAACGTATCAATGGTCGATTAAAGTAACAGGCAAAGATGGTGTTGCAAAAGATTCTATTATTGGTGATACAAAAACGTTACTATTTATTACGCCAAAAGCAGCAGATTATGTAGTAGATCTTAAGGTAAAAGTAGATAAAATTGAGAAACAAGCTTTGACAAAAGTAACGGTTTCTGAAACGGGAAAAACTTATACAGCAAAAGCTTTAACACTAATTGATTTTTTACCTGCGCCTGGGTTTAATATAGATAATTACAGCACAAGAGAGGAAGCTTTTGAGGCCGCTCAGCAAAGTATAAAAGAGGAAGGTGCTGTTGCTTTGGGAACTTTTGGAGGATATATTGTAACTGCTTTTGATCATACGGTTGTTAATGTTTACGGAAAACGTGATTTTACCGTACAAATGGCAGCTGGAAGTACAACAATAAAGTTTTCTCCTGTAAGTATTGCAGTTGCATATGATGCGAATAAAAACGGAAAAGCAGATGAAAATGAATGGTATGAAATTGCAGGAAGCGAATACAACAAATCGACTACCGTAAAAAACTACGAAGTAACTTATAGTAAGCCTAATCCAACTGCAATTCCTGTAACGGGAGCATTACCTTGGCAGTATGATACCGCATATCTTTCATGGACAGATAATAAAAACGGATCTGGTAAAATTACAAAAACACTTACTCGCAGAAGAGTTAACTATTATCCAGAATGGCAGGGCGACACCTATACTTTAAAAGGTACAAAAATATTTATACCAACAAAAGATATTAGTGATGGTGCTGGTACAACTTTTAATATTGGAACTTTTGATTGGGGATACGGCGGTATAAAAGATCCGTCAATTGATATTAGCTGGGCAGTAGATAAAGATGGAAAAAAAGTGTATTTGCCAGGAATTGATTTTGTAAAAGTATATGTGCCAACATTTACTGCAGTGGGATCAGGTGATTTGGTGACGGCTCTTTTTGAACAAGTTTCAGATATCAATTTTCCAAAAAAATAAGAACTGAATTTAATCCCTAAATTTTATAAATAATGAAAAAAGTAGTTTATTTTTTGACCTTGGGTCTAATGTTAGGATTTTCATCCTGTAATAGTGAAGACGATGTTTTAAGCAACGAAAGTGCTGTATCGGTAGTAAATCCTTCAACAAAAACAGCCAGAACGGCAGTTGCAGATCCTGCAATCGGAACGACAACAACTCTTAACTTAACGAGTGCTTTGTTAAGCAGTGGTATTACCACAACAGGAGGGAAGTATTGGGAAAACACCTATGTTTCGAACACCAATTTAAATGTAGATATTTTTACATTTTCACACACAGGAACTTCTGCAGGCTATAATTATTGGGACGGATTTATTGTTTCAAATGTAAACGATATTACCAATTACGGTTCTGGCAACGGAGCAGGAGGATCAGACGGATGGGTGGCTCATCAGTGGGGAACAATGGCTGGTAGTGGTTTCGGAACTGCTTCTACAACTACGCCGGGAACACCTGGAACTTCTGGAGATCCTTATATTGTGGCGTATTGGTCTAGTTATTTAGATCCTGTAGCGCCAGAAGGAACTACTTTCTCAGAATCAGGTTTTTCAAACTGGATTAAAATTGGAAATATTGGATCGTATAAAGTAGAAGGTTTAAAAATCAACATGCATCCATGGCCATATTACGGTTGTCTTTACGGAGACGGATTTGCACAACCATTTGCTTCGGGAGACCATTTCGAACTATTGATTTACGGTGTTGATGCTAGTGGAACAATTACAGCTCCAGTAACACAAACTTTGGCAGATTACACAGGATCGTCTTTAGTGATGCCAACAGGATGGGTAAGTGTTGCAGCAACTAAACTTCAGTCTTTAGGAAACGTTCAATATTTGGTTTTTCAAATGGCTTCAACAGATTCAGATCCGATTTACGGAATGAATACAGCAGCTTATTTCTGTTTGGATAAACTTTCAGTAAAAAGAATCAATTAAAATACTAAAACCTCTTTGCAAATTTTGTAAAGGGGTTTTTGCTTAAAGATGAGTATATTTACTTTTAAAACAATTTAATTATGAAAGCACTGATAATTGGCGCAACTGGAGCTACTGGAAAAGAATTGGTTGATCAACTTTTAGAAGATAAAGACTATACTTCTGTTTCCATTTTTGTGAGGCGCCCTTTTGGAAAATCTCATACTAAATTGATCGAACATGTTGTTGATTTTTCAGATGTAAATGCTTTTCAGGAATTAATTACGGGAGATGTTCTTTTTTCTTGTATCGGAACAACCTTAAAAGATGCAGGTTCAAAAGAAAAACAATGGAAAATTGATTTTGATATTCCGGCCCAATTTTCAGCCATTGCTAAAACGAACAAAGTAAATTCTCTTGTATTGGTTTCTTCTTACGGAGCTTCGTCCAAAAGCAATGTTTTTTATTCTAAAATGAAAGGTGAACTGGAGGAAAATTTAGAAAAGCTTGATTTTCCTCAATATATCATTTTCAGGCCTGGACCTTTAATTCGTGAAAACACGGATCGTGTTGGTGAAAAAATATCGGTTAGCGTTATTAAAATTTTAAATGCAATTGGACTTTTTAAAAGCTTAAAACCTGTAACTACAGCATTTTTAGCTGAAAAATTAGCAAAAGCTCCAAAAGTAATTCCGTCAGGAACAACAATATTAGAATTGAACAGTATTATTACATTGTGATTTTCTAAAGTTCAATTATAAATCAAAAAAGCGCCTCTTTAAACAAGAAGGCGCTTTTTCTTTATAAATCGAAAACAAACTATTTTTTATCTTCAGATATAATTAAAGTTGACGGAATATTGGTCAACCATGAACTTTTTGTATCCATGAGATGTTTCCAACCATCGATTGAAATAAGCATAAGATCCTGCTGATCCAGAAAATCTTTTTCAATGGATTGTTCTTTTCTTAATATAAGCTGATTTGGTGCTGCTTGTTCCATCAGTCGGATTTTTTCTTTGGTATCAAGATCTGCAGTAATTTTTCCTTCAACATCCAAAATAAAAATTCGTGCATCAATATTCTGAACAAATTTCTGAACATAACTTTGAATTAAATCCCAATCTTTCAAATTGTAAAGAGGAATAAAAATAGAAGCAATATCCGTTAGGTCTTTATCGATTAAAATACCAACAGGAATTTGTGATTTTGCAATAATTTGGCGTGTTCCGTCGTCAAAAGGAGCCGATTCCAGAATGTTTTCTTTCCCTGTCACTGTGTTAATGATTTTTTCAGGATTAATAATACGTGTTGTAAAGCCTAATACACGGCCCAATAAACTTCCTTCATAAATAGATTGTCCAACACCAACCAGTAGTAAGTCATGTTTACTTTTGTTGGCAACATTTACAATTTCGTTATCAATATCAGCAGAAGCTTTAAACATTGTAGTAATGTTTCGGTTTAAAACTAAAGATTCCTGAATAACATCTTTAAACTTTTCTGTTTCATAGACATCTGTATTGTAATGATGCAGTTCTTCGGTAGGAAGAAAATGCATAGCAGTAATTTCAGAACTTTCGGCTCTTTTATTGGTAAGTCCGTCTGCAACTTTCAATAAAGCTTTTCCAGATTCTGGACGATCAAAAGACAATAAAATTCTGTATTTGTTTTTTAATGCAGTGTCTTCTTCTGTTTCTTCTTTACTCGATCTAAATATCCAGTTTATAAAATCTAAAGTTGGCCCTGTCATAAAAGTAGTAGCAAGTGCCATAATTACAAACATAGAGAACAATTCGGGACTTAAAACTCCTAAATCGTAACCAATATTTAGGGCAACTAATTCTGTTAAACCTCTTGTATTCATTAATGCTCCGATCGATAAACTGTCTTTCCAGTTTTGACCCACAAATTTAGCGGCAAGCGTACTGCTGACAAATTTTCCCACAACAGCCACCGTAAAAATTAATCCAGCGATTTTCCATAAATAAGGTTCGTTTAATAAACCAATCTGTGTTCTTAAACCTGTAAATACGAAGAACAATGGTAATAAAAGTACAAGGGCAACGTCTTCAACTTTTTCGATAAATAGATTTCTAAATCTGATATTTTCTGGCATAATCGCTCCTGCAATGAAAGCTCCAAATAAAGCATGGATTCCGATAATTTCTGTTAAGTAAGAAGAAACTACAAGCGTTAAGAAGAAGATGGCAACAATCGGTTTGCTCAATTTTTCGCTTGTTGCATACAAATCCCCAATTCTTTTCAGGAACGGACGAACTACTTTGATCATTAAGAAAACATATCCTAATGCTAAAAGAACAGTGTACAAAGCACTTCCAAAAGAACCTGCTTTTACAATCGCAATTACAACAGCCAAAATACACCAAGCAGTGATATCGTCGGCTGCGGCACAAGTAATTACGATAGTTCCCAATCTTGTTTTATGAATACCGCGTTCCTGCACAATTCGGGCAAGTACCGGAAAAGCAGTGATACTCATAGCGATTCCGGCAAACAAGCCAAATGATGTAAACTGTACATCTGCAGGGGCAAATTCATCATATATAAAATAAGCTAATCCCATTCCTAATACAAACGGAATGATGATACTCGCGTGACTAATAACAACGGCATCATGGGCTTTGTTTCTTAAAATCTTCATATCGATTTCCATTCCCACGATATACATGAAAAGAATCAAACCAATCTGACTTAAGAACTGAAGATTTCCAAGAGATTCAGTAGGAAATAAAACGGCAGAAAACTCAGGAAAATACATTCCGATTAATGAAGGCCCCATTACGATTCCGGCGATCATTTCTCCAATAACAGCAGGTTGTTTTATTTTAATGCAGATCCAGCCAAAAATACGGGCAACAAAAATAATAGTGACGATTTGTGCTAATAAAAGTGCTAAAGGATGGTGCAGGTTTTTGATAAGAGAATCAAGAAATTCACTCCATTGTGTTTTATCCGAGGTAGGGATTTTTAGATTTCGACCTGTTTCAAGTTTTACTCCCATTTGAATAATCCAATACATCAAAATGGAAAATCCTCCGATAACCCCAATGTAAAAAATACTGTTTCTTAAATTTTTCATTATATTTTTATTTTCTCTCTTTTAAAATCAGTTATCAAAGCAAGAAAAACTTCCTTTTTAAAGAGATTAGTTTATAAAATCGGGGCAATTTTAGAACAAAATTAAGAGGTACCCAATAGGCATAGTTCAATTTTGTAATGTCATGGAAAAAAATTGTAATGAAATAAAAATTAACAGTCCAAACTGTAATACTTCATTCGTTAAAGGCATAATTTTGCAATAAACTCATTGCAAAACAAAGCTTTTAGCTTAAATTGATTTACCTTTGCCTGCTTTTCCTACTATAACAAAATGAGTAAAGATTACCCAATTCCAGACAACGAATTACAACGTTTAGCTGCTTTAAAACGTTATAATATACTTGATACACTTCCAGATCACGCTTTTGATGATGCAACAAAATTGGTTTCTTATATCTGCGGAGTTCCTATTGCCCATATCTCTTTTATAGATGAAACCCGACAATGGTTTAAATCTGAAATTGGAGTAGGAGTGTCCGAAGTACCACGCGAAATTTCATTCTGCAATTACACGATTTTAGATACTAAAATTGTAGAAATAAATGATACACATTTAAGTGAAAGATTTAAAGACGATCCTAATGTTACGGGCGGATTTAATGTGAGATTTTACGCTGGAGTTCCTATTACTACACCAGATGGTTATAATATAGGTACTTTGTGCGCTGTAGATCATGTTGTAAAAGAATTGAATGAAAATCAACGTAACGCACTTTCTATTGTTGCCAAACACGTTATGGCACAATTAGAAATTGGTACGAAGAATATTCAATTAGAAGCTCAGCGAAAAATTGCAGAAAAAGCAGTTTTGGCAAGAGACAGTTTTTTGGCCAATATGAGTCACGAAATTAGAACACCTTTAAATTCTATTATTGGTTTTACCGATCTTTTGGCACAAACAGAATTGGATGAGGTACAGCGTGATTATATCGAAAGTGTTCAGATTGCGGGAGAAAATCTGCTTTTGATTGTAAATGATATTTTGGATCTTTCTAAAATAGAATCAGGAAATTTAGCTATTGATTCTGAACCATTCAATTTAAAAAAGACTTTAAAGCACGTTTATAATTTATTAAAAGTAAAAGTCCAAAAAGATGTTGAGTTTAACCTCTTTTTAGATGCCGAAATGCCAGATAATGTGATTGGAGACCAAGGAAGGTTAAATCAGATTTTGGTTAATTTGGTTGGAAATTCCTTGAAATTTACAAATGAAGGCGAAGTAACTTTCTCAGTAAAAAAAATAGAAGAAACAGAAGATGATTATACCCTTAAATTTTCTGTAAAAGATACTGGTATAGGAATCAACAAAGACAAACTGACTACTATTTTTGAACGTTTTACCCAAGGCGAAGAAAGCACCACCCGAACTTACGGAGGTACTGGATTGGGACTTAATATTGTAAAACAGTTGGTAGAACTTCAATATGGTGAAATTCACGTAAAAAGTACACCAAATCGTGGTTCTGAATTTTTCTTTATTCTGAAATATAGAAAGACGGATCAAACAGAAGCAGCTCCTAAACTTATGACTAAAAATAGTTTAGGTCAGCTTAAGATATTACTTTGCGAAGACAATGCATTAAATCAGAAATTAGCCAAAAGTGTGATTACTAATTTTGGTTTTGATCTGGATATTGCTCATAACGGTGAAGAAGGTATCGAACTTTTATCGCAAAACCATTATGATCTGATTCTAATGGATCTTCAAATGCCTGTAAAAGATGGTTACCAGACCACAGAATACATTCGTAACGAAATGGATTCAAAGATTCCAATTATTGCTATGACAGCACATTCGTTGGTAGGAGAGCAGGAGCGTTG
The DNA here is from genome assembly GCF_036405015.1 of Flavobacterium sp. Classification (GTDB taxonomy): domain Bacteria; phylum Bacteroidota; class Bacteroidia; order Flavobacteriales; family Flavobacteriaceae; genus Flavobacterium. Next base: position 19,686 of record NZ_DASWYK010000178.1, read on the forward strand.
TTATAAATCAGGGATGAATGCTTATGTACCCAAACCTTTTAAACAGGCTGTTCTTTTAAAAGCAATAAAAACAGTTATGAATCCAGATTTTGAGGTTACTCCGAAAAGAATTATAGATATGTCTTTTTTAGATGAAATGGCTTGCGGAGATCCAGATTTTAAAAAAGAAATGATTCATCTTTTTATTGATAAAATTCCAGATCAGAGCGCACAATTAGAACAAGCCTTTCATGCAGGCGATCACGACACTGTAAAAAAACTGGCACATAATATGAAATCCAGTTTGGATATTTTTATGCTGGAAGATCTTAGTAGTTGTGCTGCAATTATTGAAGAAGAAGCTTCAACAGGAAAATTTACAACTGAAACCTTAGATAAAGTAAATGTATTACATTGTGGTCTTAGTGAAGTCGTTAAAATTCTAAAGGAGTTATGATAAAAGAGAAATAAGCCCTAGCTTTACAAATAGATGTTATAAATTAAAGTTTGCCCCAAGTTTAAAATTTTAAAAAAATGAGAATTATTTTAGCTGAAGATAATGATATCCTACGCAAATCGTTATCTTTTTTCTTAGAATCAAAAGGATTTAATGTTGACCAGTTTTCTGATGGAAAAGATGCCCTAGACGCAATCGAAACCAATAATTATGATTTAATCCTTACGGATATTAATATGCCAGGAAAAAGCGGAATGGAAATTACGCAGTATGTAAGACAAACCATAAATTCTGAAACTCCTATTATTATACTTACTTCTTCAGGTGTTGAACAAACAGAATTAGATTCTTTTGACATAGGCGCAAACGAATTTATTGCAAAACCAGTAAGCCCTGCGGTGCTTTTAGTGCGAATTAATAAATTACTAAAAACACATTTCTAATGAAGTATATCTATTATTCTATAATACTACTGTTTATTTCTTCTTTCGCTATTGGACAGGAAATTAATCCAGAAGAAACTTTAGCAAATGTCAAACGTGAAGTTGAAAAAGGAAACTACGATAAAGCCTTATCACTCATAGAACCTTTGCGTGCGAAATATCCTCAGGATGAAGATATACAAACCTACACTGCTCGTATTTACAGCTGGAAAAAGGATTATAAAACTGCTATGAAGATTTTAACTCCAATGACAGACAGAGTTAATCCGAATCAAGAAGCTTTACAAGCTATTGTTAATGTTTATTTCTGGACAGAGCAATACGAAAAATGCCTTACCTATTGCGATAAATATCTTGTTTTAGATCCTAAATCTATTGATGTTTTAAAGATCAAAGCGACTTGTCTGGAAAAATTAAACCGAGATCAAGAAGCATTAGAATTGATAGAAAAATCAGCCTATATTGATAATAGTACTCAGGCTTTTAAAGGAATCCGAACGCTTATTGGTCACAAATCAAAAAATGCCGTTTCTGTTTCTTATTTAAATGTTTCGACTTCAGAACCGGGACAAGCTCCATTTCATTATGGTTATGTTGAATATTCACATAAATTCAATAAATCTGCCCTTGTAGGTCGTGCGAATGTAGGAAATGTTAGTAACGATACTCAAGCATTATTTGAAGCCGATTTTTATCAGACCTTTTCCAACAAAAGTTATTTGTATGCAAATGGAGGTGTTTCTACTGGCGAAACAATATTTCCTGTGGCAAAAGCAGGTTTAGAATACTATTTTAAGCCATATAAAAAGTTTGATTATTCACTTGGTGCACGTTTTATGCATTTTGAATCAGACGATATTACATTGCTTACAGGACAATTGGCTTACACAGCAGGAACTTATACAGTTGCTTACAGACCGTATTACGATACTTCAAACGAATTGTTTTCTCATGTTTTAAGCTTGCAGAAAGTAAATGAAGAGAAAGAAAGTCTTTTAAGATTTGAACTTCAATATGGAAACGTTCCGTATTTGTATCTGTACAATAATTTTACAACGCCATTAAAAGCATATCGAGCAGGAATTCAGTACCAGCATCGTTTAGGTGAATCGTTTTTTGTACGCCCAATATTCCTTTACGAAAGAGAAGAATATATACCTGGAGAATATAGAAATAGATTCAACGTTCAATTGATTGTAACGAAACGTTTTTAGTATGGAAGAAATCTGGGAACTATATAAAAACGGTAATTGGGTAGTGCCATTTCTCACTTTTTCAATCTACTTTTTTGTCGCTACATCTTTTATTTTGTATTTGTACATTGTAGCAAGCCGAAACAGAACGATAAAGAAAGAAAAGCTTAGTATTGAATATAATACAGAGATTGAAAAGGTTATGGCTTCGGTAATTTTCGAAGATCTTTCCTTTGCTGAAATTAAAAATAATAAAAACTTTCTGGTTCGTTTCGATACTTCGTTTTTTAGAGAAGTAATGACAGAATCGATTATCAATCTGCATAAAAATTATGAAGGTATTTATGCAAAGAAAATCGAGCAGTTTTACAAAGAATCAGGTTTGATAAAAGACTCTTTTAAAAAACTAAAAAGCCTGAAATGGGAAGTTAAATGTAAAGGAATTACAGAACTTGCCGAGTTTAATATTGCCGATGCTTTTGATACAATTATAACCTATTCTAAAGCACGAAATAAAACTTTAAAAATTACAGCCATAAACGCCTGCATCAAACTTGCGGGAACCCAAAGTATAGTCTATCTGACAGAACATTCAGATCCTATTGATGACTGGACGCAAGTGAATATTATTAGTGCCTTTAAAAAACATGACATAGGCGATACAGAAGGAATTGAACTTTTATTAGAATCACAAAATACAACTGTTATTTCGCTGGGATTAAAGCTTATAAAAGAGCTTAAACTGACACAGAAAATCCCTTTTGTGGCGCAATTAGCTGCGAAAGCTCCAAACACCATAATCAAGTACGAAGCGCAAAGTATTTTGCAGGTTTTAACAGTTTAATTTTATAAGAAAATGACTTTTTTTACGACTGAATTAACATGGTTTTTGCATATCTACATACTCCTAATCTTGGGATATGCCATACTAATCATGTCTTCTTATCTGATATTGGCTTATCTTTCTACAAAAGAACTCAGAAGTTATCTTAAGAAAAACAGCTTTGTAGATTATGAAGTTTTGTTAACGAGTGAATTTGCTCCAAAACTTTCTTTGATTGCACCTGCCTACAATGAAGGAATGACGATTGAAGAAAATGTAAAATCATTATTGTCTCTTAATTATAATAATTATCAGGCTATTGTGGTAAATGATGGAAGTAAAGACAATTCGATGGAAATCCTGATCAAGACTTATGATTTAGTCTTGTCGGAACGCGAATTTAATCCACAGATTGAAACCAAAAAGATAAAAGGAGTTTACACTTCAAGAAATGCTGCTTACAAGAAATTAATTGTAGTTGACAAAGAAAATGGAGGTAAAGCAGATGCCCTAAACGTTGGACTTAATATTGCCGAAAATCCTTATGTAGTCTGCATTGATGTTGATTGTATTTTGGATAAAGATTCTCTTTTAAAATTGGCAAAACCGTTTTTAGAATCTCACGGAAAACGTATTATTGCCACTGGAGGAGTCGTTAGAATTGCCAATCAGTGTGTGATAAAAAACGGACGTTTGGTCGAAGTTAATATTCCGGATCGCATGTTACCTAGAATTCAGGTTTTAGAATATTTGAGAGCTTTTCTTTTAGGAAGAATGGCATGGGGAAGACTAGATGGTTTATTGCTTATTAGTGGTGCTTTTGGTGCATTTGATAAAGAAATCGCCATCTTATCTGGTGGATACAATACTAAAACAGTGGGTGAAGATATGGAACTTATCGTGAGAATGCGTCGCTATATGTTGGAAAATAAACTTCCTTATGCCGTAAGTTATATTCCAGACCCGCTTTGTTGGACAGAAGCTCCTGAAGATTTTTCTATTTTTAAAAAACAACGTAGCCGATGGATGAGAGGAACTATAGAAACATTAAGTTTTCATAAAAAAATGTTCCTGAACCCAAAATACAAGTTGTTAGGAATGTTGAGTGTGCCGTATTGGACTTTGTTCGAATTTTTGGCACCTGCAATTGAGTTTATTGGTCTTCTTATTACAGTAGTTTTCATCATATTTGGATTGCTTAATTGGCACTTCTTTATTTTGCTTTTACTGTTTGTGTATTCATTTGCAGTTTTCTTTTCGGTTATCGCTTTATTCAGTGAAGAAAAAACTTATCATAAATATCCAAAACAAGCCGATTTCTTTAAACTTCTTATGGCTGCTTTTATAGAACCTTTGTATTTTCATCCGCTAACGGTTTATTCGGCTTTAATTGGTTATAAAGAAAAAATTATGGGAACCAAAGGATGGGGCGAAATGACCAGAAAAGGATTTACTAAGAAATAGTTTTTTTTAGTTATGAATTGTGAGTCATGAGTTGATTTTGATTGAGATATAAAGAATAAAAAAAGCTGTGTTTTGCACAGCTTTTTTCGTTTATAGAAATTTCCTATTCGTATTTTAAATAGCGTAAAACATCTACTTTGGTTACCTGATAGGCTTTTGCCAAAACGATTGTAAGTGTCATAATTAGCAAGGATAGAAAAGCCATAATAAAAGGCAGTAACGGAATATCGATTCGGAAGGCAAAATTCTCAAGCCATTTCTGTAATAAAATGTACGATGGAATAATACCAATAAAGAATCCGATGATGCAAAAGAGAATGTATTGTTTCGATAATTCTTTTAGTAAAGTATTGGTTTCTGCGCCAAGTGTTTTTCTAATCGCAATTTCACGCAGTCTTCTTTCCATCGAAAATGAAGCCAAAGCAAACAAACCGAAAACGGCAATTAAGATTACCACAACATTCAGCAAAGCAAATAGGTTTCTTTGATCTTCATATTTCTTAAAAGTTCGGGCAAAGTTTTTATTCACGAAATCAAATTCAAAAGGATATTCCTGATCTACGTTTGCTTTCCAGAATTTATCAATAGCAGTAATAGTTTTCGACATATTCTCCGGAGCTATTTTTACAGAAATATTTCGCATATCATTAGACATCCAGTCAAAAGATTTAATATGAAAGAAAATCATAGGAGCAACATTATATTCCACTCCGATATAATGGAAATTTTGAACAATACCTATAACTTTAAATTTCTGACCGCCAAAAACAACCTCTTTATTTAAAGGATCTTTTTCCTGAAGTGTTTTCGCAGCAGTTTCATTCAACAATGCGCTCGATATACTATCAGTAGCAAATTTATCGCTTAAATATCTTCCTTTCAGTACTTTGATGCCTAACATTTCCAATTCGCCAAAATCAACACCCATTTGTTGGGTGACAAGTTCCTTGTTGGTTTTATAATGAAGTCCTTGCCAAGAATTTTCGTTACTTCCAATAGAAAATAATCCTGCCGAAACGGCCTCAACACCTTCTATTTTTGAAATTTCCTGCTTAATTGTTTTGTATCTTTCATATTGATTTTTTCCTTTTTGAGGTTTAAAAGAAATATCCATGACTTGCGCTCCATTAAAGCCTAAATCTTTGTCTATCATGTAATTTACTTGTTTGTAAACAATAAAGGATCCGATGATAAAAAGAGTAGCAATCGAAAATTGTAAAACCAGCATTCCGTTACGAATCCAGACTCCATTTTTACTTCTTGAAAAATTTCCTTTTAAGACTTTTAAAACTTCAAAGTTTGCAATGTAAATTGCCGGAAAAACACCAGAAACTACTATTACAAAGAAGAAAATCACAATCAGCTGTAGATAAAATTGCGCTCCGATAAGTTGAAGATTTTTGCCCAGAAATGAGTTGTAAAATGGAAGTGAAAGTTCTACAATAACCATTGCCAATAAGACAGAAAACAATGTGATAAGCGTGGTTTCAAAAACAAATTGCGCTACAATTTGAAATTTAGATGCGCCAATAATTTTACGAACTCCAACTTCTTTCGCCCGCTTAACAGCATTTGCAGTAGCCATATTGATGTAGTTGACAATCGATAATATTAAAATAAGAACAGATAAGCCCATTATTATTTTTAAAAACTGCAGGTTGGCATTTCCCTCAGGAAAAGCATAATTTCCCTGATATAATCTTGCTTTTGTGAACGGAAGAAGTCTTGCTTTTATAGGTTCACCATATTGTTTGATGAATTGTTGAAGAGATAAACCTTCGCTTTTTGCTTGCTTTTTGTAGTTGTCTTCTAGAAATATTTTATCTAAATTTTGAATAACTGCGGTGGTATCACTTTGTTTTTTTAGTTTAAGCATTAAGCCATAACTAAATCCCCAATTGTCCTTATTTCTATCCAAATCTTGTTGTACAATTTGGGTAATTACATTAGGCATTATCGATGATTTTTTAGGCATTTTGTAAACACCTCGAACTACAAAAATCTGATCTGCATATTTCACCTGTTTGCCCATTGGATTTTCATTTTTGAAAATCTGAGCAGCAGTTTCTTCTGAAAGAGCCATGCTGTTTCGGTCGAGAAAAACGGTTTTGGAATTACCTTGCACAAATTCAAAAGGAAAAAAAGAAAAGAAACTGCTTTGGGCTGAAAAGATTTTATCAATCAATTCGGTTTTTCCATTATACTGAATAGTTTCTTTTGTATAATTTGACCTGAAATAACAATATTGATCTACATAGGAAGTAGTTGCTTTTAGCATTCGACCCGGAATAGGAGAGTTTGTTGTCCAGATATTGCCGCCTCCAAAATCGTTCATTACGCTATAAATCTTATCTCTTTCGGGATTTAATTGATCGTAAGAATGTTCTTCGTTCCAATATAGAATTGCAAAAATCAAACCTGCAATTCCAATACTTAAGCCTAGAATATTTAGTATCGTAAAGAATTTGTTATTCCTGATATGATATATGAATATGTTTGTCCAGTTTTTAAGCATAGTCTTAGTTATTAGCATTTACCAAAACATCCACATTTCTATGATTTACTTTTTCAGACAAAATCATTCCGTCTTTCATTAAAATGGTTCTTTGCGAAAAAGAAGCTTCATAATCAGAGTGCGTAACCATCAAGATTGTCGAACCACTGGCATGCAGATCGGTTAGCAATTCCATAACTTCATTACCGTTTTTACTGTCTAGATTTCCTGTTGGTTCATCGGCCAAAATAATTTTCGGATTATTGATTAAAGCTCTCGCTACGGCTACACGCTGTTGTTGTCCACCTGAAAGTTGCTGCGGGAAATGTTTTAAACGATGCGCGATTCCTAGTATTTTTGCCATTTCATTTACGCGGGATTTTCTTTCGGCAGAAGGAACATTGCTATAAATCAAAGGCAGTTCTATATTATCGAAAACCGATAATTCATCAATTAAATTGAAATTTTGAAAAATGAATCCGATGTTTTCTTTTCTAACTTGTGATTTTTGTTTTTCCTTTAAACCCACCATTTCCTGATCGAGCAATTGATAGCTTCCGTCTGAAGCGCTGTCTAAAAGTCCGATGATGTTTAATAAAGTCGATTTTCCACTTCCGGATGGCCCCATAATAGAGACAAAATCGCCTTGATTGATGGTTAATGAGATTTCACTTAAAGCTTTTGTTTCTAATTCCTCAGTTCTAAATACTTTTGAAAGTTTTTCGATGGTAATCATAATTGACGTTTTTGATTTTTGATTGATTTTCTTTTAAAATTTTTATGTCTTCGGAAGTGACAGAAACAAGGTTGAAAATTAAGATAAATTATTTCAAATTATCGGTATTTATTTTGTTATTTGTGCTTCCGAAAGGCGTTAATAATTAATGATTTACAAGTTCTAATGTGATTTTCATGCCAAGAAATTAAACGTTGTAACTGCTTTGTTTTTAGCGATTTATTTTTGAATAAAAAAACTAAACTGTCCATAAGTGGACACCTTTCGTCCAAAACCGAACAACAATGAAAAAAACGAACGCTTCTATTTTAATCATCGACGATCAGGAAGACATACTTTTCGCATCAAAAGTGTATCTGAAAAAGTATTTTGAGCATATTTATACGCTTAATAATCCAAAAAACATTGTCGAATTATTAGCAAAAAATACTATCGATGTTGTTTTGCTGGATATGAATTACAGAATTGGTTTTGAAGATGGGAGAGAAGGTTTGTATTTGTTGAAGGAAATAAAAACGCTTTCGCCAAAAACAGTGGTGATTTTGATGACCGCTTTTGGAAAAGTAGAAACGGCTGTCGAAGGTTTAAAATCGGGTGCTTTTGATTACATCTTAAAACCTTGGGAGAATAAAAAACTTCTGGAATCTGTAAAACAAGCGGTAGATAAAGCACGAAAAGAACAGAAAAAAATCAAAGAAATTGAGATAAAAAATGACTTTTTTGTGGGTAATTCGGATAGTATTAAAAAAGCATACGCTCTTGCCGATAAAGTAGCCAAAACCGATGCCAATGTTTTGATTTTGGGTGAAAACGGTACAGGAAAATTCGTTTTGGCGCACCATATTCACACACAATCAGAAAGAAAAAATCAGCCTTTTGTGGCCGTTGATTTAGGTTCTTTAAATGCTAATATTTTCGAAAGCGAATTATTCGGATACGCAAAAGGCGCTTTTACGGATGCCAAAACAGATACACCCGGACGTTTTGAAATGGCTCAGAACGGAACTATTTTTTTGGATGAAATAGGAAATGTTCCGCTTCATTTGCAATCTAAATTACTACAAGTTATTCAAACCAAAACAGTAACCAGATTAGGAGAAACCAAAGTGAGATCTTTGAATGTTCGAATTATTACAGCAACCAATTTAAATCTAAAACTAGAAGTTGCTGATAAAAACTTCCGTGAAGACTTGTATTATCGTATTAATACGATGGAAATTGTTTTGCCGCCTCTACGAAAAAGACATGAAGATAAAATTCCGTTAGCAGAATATCTTTTGGATAAAATGATTGAAAAGTATGGCAGGGATGAAATTGTTTTTGATAAAAAAGTACTCGAACAAATTGAAAAACATTCTTGGAATGGAAATATCCGCGAAATGGAAAATAAAATCGAACGCGCTGTTATTCTTTGTGAGAATAATAAAATCACAGTTTCCGATTTGGATTTAGAGATTATAACGCCTTATGAAGAGCATTCAGAAGATAATCAGCTTTCGTCTGTTGAGAAAGCAGCGGTTGAAAAAGCGCTTTTGAAAAACAATAATAATATTAGTAAAACGGCCGAAGAATTGGGACTTTCGAGAGGTGCTTTGTACAGACGTTTAGAAAAATTTAATATCAATATCAGCTAATATGTTGAAGACTTTACAAACTTATAAACTCATTTTCCTTCGATTAATTTTAATCGTAATCGGAATTGAATTGTCGATTTATTTCTTTAAAATTGATTTACTTTTTACAGGAATATTTGGCTTGTGTATGGTTTTTCTACTGGCTCGTGAAATGTATTTTTATGTGCGAAATCTAGTAATGATTTACAATAAAACCATTTCTTCGATTCTACAAAATGATTTTACTTCGGATTTTTCTAAACAGAAATTCAATAAAAGTTATGCTGAATTGTTTCAATTGTATGAAACATTAAAAAACAAACATAACGAGCAGATTTCGAGAGATATTATTTACCGTTCTATTCTGAATAATATTGAAACAGGGGTTGTTATTCTTCAAAAACAAGAAACAGATTGGGATATTTTTTTAATGAATGACTATTTTTCGAGTCACTTTAATGTACCAAAAGTTTCCAAATGGAAATACCTTAAAAACCAACTTCCATCTTTATGTGAAATTATAGAAAAAGATGATTTCCATGAGATTAAAACTGCTATAGATTTAAGTATAAACGAACAACACAAACAAACCTTTGTTTTGCAGGCTTCACGTACAGAGATTTTTAAACAGAATTATTTTATTGTTTTGCTGGATTCGATTCAGAATGTAGTCGAGAAAAAAGAAAAAGATGCGTGGATCAATTTGATGAAAGTAATCTCACATGAGCTTCTAAACTCGATAACGCCAATTCGTTCTATTTGTCAAAATATGGAAGATTTGGTAGAACAAGATTCACTTTCTTCTGAAGATTTGGAAGACATCAAATATAGTGTACAAACCATGTTGAGGCGAAGCGATCATCTGCAGAAATTTGTAGAAGGGTATCGAAAACTGGCGATGCTTCCTTCTCCACAAAAAGAAAAAATGGAGTTACAGCATTTGATTGATAACTGTTTGCAAATTATGAGTCCGATATTTAGAAAGGAAAATATAATCCTTGAAAATACAATCAAACACAATTATAAAGTAAATGTCGATCAGCAGCAGATGGAGCAGGTATTAATAAATTTGCTAACAAATGCTGTTATGGCATTAGAAAATTTAGGACAAAAACAAATTTTTATTTCGTCAGAAGCCAATGAAAACCGTGTTTTCATTAAAATATCAGACAATGGAAAAGGGATCGAAAAAGAAATTGAAGACAAGATTTTCCTTCCATTTTTCACAACACGAAATGAAGGAGCAGGAATAGGTTTAACCTTATCCAAAAATATTGTAGAAGCTCACGGCGGTTACATTCTCAATAAAAATGAAAAAGGAAAAACAACTTTTGAAATCTGTTTGATTGAGTTTTTATAGCTTTTTCTTGTTAAAGATAATTTTTATTTTGGCGTAGCTATTTAAATTTATGATATTAGCCATTGATAACAGCTCATAACGCTAAATTCGATTTTTAACATTTATTGAAGTTAATTTAAAAATGATACAGTCAGATTTTGAAAATAATATTTCTAAAGACAAAAATATTCTTGTTGTTTTAGGAGAGAATGAAAACAAAGAAACTCAATTTTTAGTAGATAATTTTTGTGGAATAGTGGTAAAGAACTTTTCTGAAATTCCATTTTCGACTGAAAATAAAAAGATTTATGTCTGTGGAGATATCAATCTGCTCGAAAATGTTGATATTGATTTGTTTGTAATAAAAGAGCTTTCTGTTCATTTTGAAAACTTAAAAAATAAAAACTTACGGCTAATTGCATTGGGTCAAGTTCCGATTGTTGTTTCTAATGCTGGAGTTTATTTTAGAGAGATGTTTACGGAATTGGATTATTTTTCTAAAGTAAAATCAGAACATTCTTTTCAGAATTTAACTGAGTCAAATAAAGGATCGCAGGCTTTAAGAACAGGTATTTATTTAACGGATATTGAAAAAGAAGAAACCGATTCAAAAGAAAAATTACATTATCGTCTTTTGAGATGTTCAAGCAATTTTACTGGGCCGACTGATAATTTCCGTGAAACAGATCATTTTATTATTGATAGTTTAAATGATTCAGTTAAATATTGTTTCGAAAAAGAGACAAAATTGAATCATGTATTGGCTCAAATTTACGAGAACAAAGTAAAGAGCAACGAAAATCCGAAAGATGTAAAATCGAAGATTAAAGCGCATTCCGATAAAACAAAAGATATGCCTAAGGAAGGTCTTATTGCTTTTACTACTTTTTATGATAATTCTAATTTTGATCAATTAAAGAAATCAGAAAGTGATAGATATGATTGGTGCTACAAACAAACAAGCGGCTTAACAAGATTGCATTTTAAATTGAAAGATAGCGTCAAAGATGAAAATCTGTATAAAGAATTCAGTGTAACATTATATCCAAACTCTGCTTTTTTAATTCCACTTTCTACTAATAGGCTTTATACACATGAAATAAGACCTTCTATGTTAAATGTCGATCAAATTCCTGTTAGATTAGGGTATGTGGCGAGATGTTCTAATTTGGAGGCTGTTTTTATAGACAATCAGACTTTCATTAAAGAAAATAATGAATTAATAAAATTAGAGCAAATGACTTCTGATGACATGGTGAATTTGCGAAACTCTTATTATGAAGAAAATAGTACAGAGAAAAATGTAGCGTACGGAAAAATTTATTTCAGTATGAATTCTGGTGATTATGAAAAACCTATTTATTAAAAAGATTTAAAGTAAATGAATAATCAGGATTTCTTTGTAAGCACAGTTTCTTTAGAAAAAAATCTATTCGATGAGTTATCAAATTCTGTTGATTTTGAGAATGTTGCTAAAGGTAGAATCGGAAACCATTTGGTTAAGATATCTGATAAAGGTATTCCCATTGTTCGAACTACAACATTATATACTATACCGGCTCATGATTTTGGTCCAATTCACCAACAAATTTTGCAAAGTATAAATGATACAAATCAAATAGATTTTGCGAATGAATTAGATTTTAATAATGCTTTGATTGAAATGTACGATTGTAATTACAGTAAAATGAAATACCATTCAGATCAATGTATGGATTTAGAACCCGATTCTTATATTGGTCTTTTTACGTGTTATGAAAATCCTTCTCAATTGACGGATAGGCTTTTGAGACGACTTAAAATTAAAAATAAAGAAACTGAAGAAGAATTTGAAATTCCACTTCAACATAATTCGATTGTTTTGTTTTCGTTAGAAACTAATACAAAATATCTTCATAAAATTGTATTGGAATCTTTTTCAGGATTAAAATCATCAGAATCAGATAATCGCTGGCTTGGAATAACCCTTAGAAAGTCTAAAACATTTATTCACTTTAATGACGGAAAACCATATTTTCCCAATGGAGAATTATTAGTCTTAGCTGATGATGAACAAAAAAAAGAATTTTTTAAATTAAGGGGAGAAGAAAACAACAATATCAATTTTGTTTATCCTAAAATGCCGTATACATTAAGTTTAGGAGATACAATGCTTCCGAAATAAATTTTCTTTTTTCTTTTGAAACAACTTTTGAAATTTGTCTCATAGAAGATTCGATATAAAAAAATGCCAAACTTAAAGTTTAGCATTTTTAGTTTTTAGTCTAGGTCGGTTTTCAAAACAGCACCTGTACTGGCATTGGTTACAAGCGCTCTATATTGGCTCAACCATTTTGAGTTTAAAGGTTTTTTCAAAGGTTGAAAAGCTTCTTTTCGTGCTTTTATTTCTTCGTCAGTTAGATTTACAGACAAAATATATTGATCTACATCGATATGAATTTCGTCTCCATCTTTAACCAAACCAATCATACCGCCTTCAGCCGCTTCAGGAGAAACGTGTCCGATTGAAGCACCTCTGGTCGCTCCACTAAATCTTCCGTCGGTGATTAAAGCAACAGAACTTCCTAATCCCATTCCCATAATTAAGCTGGTAGGAGAGAGCATTTCTTGCATTCCTGGTCCGCCTTTTGGTCCCTCATAACGAATTACCACTACATTTCCAGCTTTTACTTTTCCCATCATAATTCCTGCAATGGCATCGGCTTGACCGTCAAAACAAACGGCTTGGCCTGTAAAAACGCGACCTCCAGTAAGTCCAGCAGTTTTAATTACGGCACCTTGTTCAGCAAGATTTCCGTATAAAATCGCCAGTCCGCCAACATTACTGTACGGATTATCAATGGTATGAATGATTGTGGTGTCTTTTATTTCGGCATTGGCAATTTTCTCCAATAAAGTTTCTCCGCTAATAGTTAAATTGTCAAACAAAACACCTGAACCTCTTTTGTTTATTTCTTTCATTACAGCATTTACACCACCCGCTCTATTAATATCTTCCATATGAACGGTGCTCAAACTTGGAGAAATTTTAGCAATATGAGAGACTTTCCCAGAAATGGTATTAATGTCTTGTAGTTTAAAATCGACATTGGCTTCGTTGGCAATGGCAAGCATGTGTAAAACAGTATTGGTACTGCCGCCCATTGCCATATCAACTGCAAAAGCATTTCTTACGGCATTTTCGTTTAAGATATTCTTTAGTTTGAATTTTTCAATTGCTTGCTGGTCTTTTGCGATGTCACAAATTCGTCTGGCTGCTTCACGATACAATTGCTCGCGTTCTGGCGTTTGTGCTAAAATGGTTCCGTTTCCTGGAAGTGCAATTCCCATAGCTTCCATCAAAGTATTCATAGAATTTGCGGTAAACATTCCGGAGCAACTTCCACCACTTGGACAAGCGTTACATTCAATATCATACAATTCTTCGTCTGATATTTTTCCTGCTTCATGTTTTCCAACGGCTTCAAAAGCAGATGCCAAATCGATTGCAGTTCCGTTTTTTGTATACCCTTTTGACATTGGTCCACCGCTCACAAAAATAGTAGGAACATCTACACGAAGTGCACCCATAATCATTCCGGGAACAATTTTGTCGCAATTCGGAATAGCGATCATCGCGTCTAATTTGTGCGCATTCATAACGCTTTCGATAGAATTTGCTATAATTTCACGACTTGGTAATGAATATAACATTCCGTCGTGACCCATTGCGATTCCGTCATCAATTCCGATTGTGTTGAATTCGAAAGGTACACAACCATTCGCACGAATTTCATCTTTAATAATTTCAGATACTTTATTCAGGAAAAAATGTCCCGGAATAATTTCAATAAAAGAATTGGCAACACCAATAAAAGGTTTGCTGAAATCTTCATTTTTCAAACCCGTAGCTCGCAATAGGGATCTGTGAGGCGTTCGCTGAACGCCCTTTTTTACTTCATCACTTCTCATGATAAAAAATGTTTTTTAAGTTGTTTTTGTTTTTTTTGATAGTGTACAGACGATTAGATCTGTGATTTTATTCTACTTAAGGTTTCGGGAGAAATATTAAGATAAGCCGCAAGATTTGCGTTGGATAATCTTTGTATAAGTTCTGGATTGTTTTTCAGAAGATTTCGATAACGTTCAGCAGCGTTTTGAGTCAGCAAACTACTAAGTTTAGAAGTAATGACTGTTAAACCGTATTCGAGTATGTAAATGTACATTTTGTCCCATTGCGGAATAGTATTTCTAAGTCTGAAAAAATCGTGATAAGAAATAGCCAAAAGATCTGATGTTTCTACAGCTTCAATATATTCTTTGCTGGGTTCTCTGGAAATAAAACTGACAATCGAAGTTAAAAAAGTACCTTCAAAAGCCATAAAACGCGTAGCAATAGTATGATCTTCGGTACTATAATACAATCGCAGACATCCTTTTTTGATAAAAAATATTTTGTCTGCAACTGAACCACTTTTAAGCAGTTGTTCGTTTCTTTTTACTTGTATTAATTTAAAGCAGGAAAGAATGGTTTCGAGTTCGTCATTTTTTAATTCTAATTTGCTTTGAATTAAGGCTTCAAGTTCACTTATCATGGGTCAATTATTAATCCATTTCAAAATTAAACTTAATTGAAGAGAAAAACATTGACAAATGTCAAAATCGTTTTTTGCGTAAAAATTTTAACGTTTATCATTTTAAAGGATGCTATTATTTTTTCGTTACATTTGTGAAAGATGAGTTGACAATTGACTCTTTTAAATATACAAAAAGTACACAATGAGTAGTAATACCACAACTTCAATAGCTTCTAATTTTCTTAATGATTTAAAAACACAAACAGCTGATTCTCACAAGAAATTAGAAGAACTTCCAGTTTCAATGTCAATTATGTCACCAGAAATGAAAATCGAAGATTACACTTATTATCTGGGTTTAATGCACGATGTTCATAATGATACAGAAGGTTATATTTTTCCTTTCTTCTCTAATTTAATTGATGATTTAGAACAAAGAAGAAAGAAACATCTTATAGAGAATGATCTATTATTTTTAAATTCCAATAAAACAAATACAGAAAAAGTTTTTCAAACAGATGGAATTTCACCTGCTTTTGCATTGGGAATTTTATATGTTGTGGAAGGTTCTACACTTGGTGGAAGATTTATTTTAAAAAATGTTTCAAAAGTATTACAACTTTCTGAAGAAGAAGGCGTTTCTTATTTTAATGGTTACGGAGAAAAAACAGGAAGTTTCTGGAAATCATTTTTAGGTTTTCTATCAGAATATGAACAGGAACACAATTGTGGAAAAGAAATTATAGAAGGAGCTGTATTTGCTTTTGACAGCATTTACAAGCATTTTGACCGAAAGTAAAAAATGAAGATTAAAGATATAGTTAATCGTGATATTGTTAATTTAACCAATTGCGAACATGAACCTATCCATATTCCAGGGAAGATTCAGCCACATGGTTTTTTATTAGGTATTACTTCCGACTGGAAAATAGATTTTTGTACAGAAAATATTGCTGTATATTTTGACTTGAGCCATACTCAAGTATTAGGAAAAGATTTTGCAGCTGTTTTTGGCTCCATTGCTCAAGAAGAGATATTGGCCTATATAAAAGGGGATGAAATTCAAGATGCTTTTCCTCTTGAAATAGAAATACTGGGAAGATTATTTCAAATTAACATTCATAAAAGTGGTGCTGTTTATGTTTTAGAAGCCGAACTTTTATTTCCTGATAGAGAAAAATTGGCTGATGCTTACAAACAAACGATTCAGTTTGTAAGCCAAATGAACAGAACCAAATCACTAAAAGATCTATGCGCCCTTGTTGCACAAGGAACCCGTGAAATAACAGGTTACGATCGTGTCATGATTTACCGTTTTGATGAACAGTACAACGGAGAAGTTTTTGCAGAAGATTGCCGAGAAGATTTAGAACCATTTCTGGGATTGCATTATCCGCATACAGATATTCCTGCTCAGGCTCGCGAATTATACATCAGAAATCAGCTTAGATTAATTGTTGATATTAATTATGAACCAGTTCCAATTTATACCGTTGATGATAAAGAAGGAAAAAACCTGGATTTGAGTCTTTCTATCTTAAGAAGTACATCACCAATTCACGTAGAATATTTAAAAAATATTGGAGTAGGAGCAACATTGACTATTTCCTTAATTCATCACGATAAATTATGGGGATTAATTGCCTGTCATCATTATTCTGAAAAAAATATTTCACCAGAGATTAGATTAGCGGCAAAACTTCAAGGACAGTTTATTACTTCTCAAATAGACATTAGACAGTCTAATGATGAGTATAATAATGCTCAGAAAACTATTTTAGCATTAGAACAATTAACAGCACTTGAGCTTTCTATTGTAAAAGAATCTTTAGAAAAAATTATTGAAGCGCCACAATTGTTGGAGATTGCTAATGCTTCTGGCGTTTCTATAGTGTCTAGAAATAAAATCTATAAAAAAGGACTAACACCTTCTGAGGAACAGATTTTAAGTTTAGTTGAAAAAATTACAAGTGAAAATGTAACTGAAATTTTCTCAACCAATAAAATCATAGACCATTTTCCTGAATTTGCTGAAAATTCTAATTTTTCTGGAATTATTTACCATCCATTAGGTATTGATGGCCACATCATTTGGTATAGACCCGAAACAATTTCGGAAATAAACTGGGGCGGTGATCCAGAGAAAAGTATTATTAAAGATGCTAACGGACTACATCCGAGAAATTCTTTTAATATCTGGAAACAGATTGTTAAAAATCAGAGCATTCCTTGGAAACAGTACGAAATTAATGCTGCAGCCCAATACGCTCACACTTTACACAATCAGCTTATTTTGATTATGTTGAGTGAAGAAGAAGAAAAATATCGTAGTCAAAGTGAGCTATTGAAAGAAACCAATTCAGAGTTAGAAAATATCAACTGGATCAGTACACACGATTTGCAGGAACCTTTGCGTAAAATTCAGCTGATTACCTCAAAAATGCTGACTGAACTGGATGTTATTTCTACAGAATCTATTTCGAATTCTTTACAACGCGTTTCTAAATCTGCTAACAGAATGAGCGGTTTGTTGGAAGATATTTTGAAATATACTCGCATAAAAAATACAAGAGATAAATTACAAGAAGTAGATTTGAATAAAATTTTGAAGTCTACTATCAAAGAAATGCACGAAAGCATTAAAGAAAGTAATGCTGTAATTGAGCATGAAAATCTGCCAGAAGTTCATGCAATTGGTTTTTTAATGCATCAGTTGTTTATTAATATTCTTCAGAATTCATTAAAATATGCTTCTACAGAAAGACAGCCTAAGGTTGTCATAACGGCTTCTCAGGAACCTGTTTTAATACATGATAAGTATAAAGTGTATTGTCATTGGGTTCGTTTTTCTGATAACGGAATCGGTTTTGAGCAACAATATGCCGAATCTATTTTTAAAGTTTTTACCAGACTTCATACGCAGGAACATTATACGGGTTCTGGTGTAGGTTTGGCACTTTGCAAAAAAATTATGCAGGCTGTAGGAGGAGATATTCGTGCCGAAGGAAAACCTAACGAAGGTACCGATATTATTATTTATTTTCCTTGCGATCCTGAGGATACACTTTTACCTATTTAAAGTAAAAAATGAATATATAACATAAAGCTTTGTCAAAGTTCTAAACTTTGACAAAGCTTTTTCTTTTTAAACACATAGAAGCATAGATTGTTGTTTCTCTAAAAAAGGAAGCTGAAAGAAACTAGTTTCTAACACATAGCTATGTGTTTAAAATTTAATCTGCTTTAATCTGTTTAAATCTGCGTGAAAAAAATAAATCAGTTTTTCTTAACCAAAACTTTGATTTTTTGACTTTTAAAATTTACTTCTGAAATTAAAGTTCCTGCAAAAATTAGAGTTCCACCTAAAAGTAAGCGCCAAGAAAGATCTTCTCCCAAAATAAAAAAAGCTCCGATTGCACCAAAAACTGGTTCAAACAAATAAATTACAGCTACACGTTCTGCCGATAAATAACGTTGCGAAATATTAGAAACAGTGTACATAAAAGCGGTAGAAAACAAAGCACAATAAATAGCACCAATCCAAAAAGTACTGTTTTCAGGAAACCAATTTGTATGTTGATCTGTAAATGCCAGACAAAAAGTAAACAAAGCACAAAATGAAAACATAGGCACAATTGAATACAAAAGATTTTTGGTTGCCGAATGTTTTTCAACTGCAATCAAATAAACTGCAAAACCAAAAGCGCCCGCAATAGTAAACAAATCTCCTAAGTTTATTACGAATTTGTCTTTTATAGCTATAATGGCTAAACCAGCTAAAGCTGTAAAAGCAGCA
>NZ_DASWYK010000179.1:0-92007 GCF_036405015.1 Flavobacterium sp.
ATTTTCAAAAAGTACTTGAACCTTCAACAAAAAATAACGATTGCCATATATATAGTGTTTATGGTAATCTTGGCATCTGTTATCTTCATTTAAATCAATTTGATAAAGCGGAGTTTTATTTATTAAAAAATTCAGAAATATTAAAAAACAGTAACGATACACTACCGCTTATAAATTCTTATTTTAATATAGCTTCTTTATATTATGAACAATATAAAGACAATCAGGCAATTCCCTATTTTGAAAATGCCTATAAATTATCAAAACAAGTTAAAGATATTGATACTAAAAGAGTAGCTGCTAAAAACATGGCAGTTGTAGAAGAAAACAGAGGCAATTTTAAGATAGCTCTAACTTATCGAAAAGAATCTGAACAATGGAAAGATTCTTTGAACAACCAAAATAAAGTTTGGGCTGTTGCCGATTTTGAGAAAAAATTTGCTGTTGCTCAAAAACAAAAGGAAATTAAGGTTCTTCAGGTTGAAAACAAACTAAAAAACACTCAACGTAACGGATTCTTTTTTACTGCAATTGGCTTATTATTACTTTTAACTGGTGGTGTTTATATTTACGCTCAGAAAGTTAAAAGCTCAAAAATCATATTGCTTCAAAAAAACAAACTGGATGAACTTAATGCTACAAAAGATCAATTATTTTCTATTGTAAGCCATGATTTAAGATCTTCTGTAAATGCTTTAAAAACGAGCAATGCAAAATTGTCTTCTACCTTAGAAACCAAAAATTACGAGGAATTAAATCAATTAATTGTACAAAATAGTGGTATTGCCAATAGCGCTTACAGTTTGCTGGATAACTTATTACATTGGGCTATGTTGCAAACCAAACAATTATATTTTCATAAAGAATCTGTACACTTATATTCTATCGTACAACAAATTGAGTATAATTATAAACCATTGCTACAGGACAAAGGAATTTCTTTCGAAAATTCGGTTTCAAAAAATATTTTTATCTTCGTAGATCTTGATTCGGTAAAAATTGTGCTTCGGAATCTATTAGACAATGCTATTAAATTTTCTAGCGAAAATGGAAAAATAAGCATTTATTCAGAAAACGATACTCCTACTTCTTGTCAATTAATAATTCAGGACGACGGAATCGGAATGAAACCGGAAACTATTGAGGCCTTACTTTCTGATAGCGAATTACTTGCTAAAAAAAGCAATTCTGAAACCATCGGAACCGGTTTAGGATTACAACTGTGTAAACAAATGGTCAGGAAAAATGATGGTCAATTAGCCATAGAAAGCAATTTAAAAAAAGGAACAAAAATGATTCTGACTTTTCCAAAAACAGCAAATAATGGATAATATTCATGTTTTAATCATTGAAGATACACCAGAGCAAAGTGATGCCTTAAGTAAGGTATTGCTAGAAAACAACTTTACTGTGGTTGGAGTTGCCAGAAACTTTACCGATGCCTTAAAACTTTTTTACGAAAATACCATCGATATTATTATTATTGATGTTTTTTTAGACGGAAAACCAGACGGAATTACCTTTGCAGAATCGATTAATATTATTCCAAACGCTTCAAAACCCTTTGTTTTTCTGACGAGTTCACAGGACCGTCAGATATTTGAACGCGCAAAACTTACAAAGCCTTTTAGTTTCCTAATGAAACCATTTAATGAGCTTGAAATTCTGTACGCTATAGAAATGGCTGTAGAGAAGTTTTATGCACAGACAAATGTATTCTTGAGTGAAGAACAAGACACTGTAATCAGTAATGATTTTTTATTTATAAAAAAGAAAAATGCCTTAAAAAAAGTATCTTTAAGCGACATTCTGTACATTGAAGTTGAAGAACGTTACTGCAATATTATTACCGAAAAAGAAAAATTTGTCATCTTAATTTCACTAACTAAAATCAGTGATTTATTAGATAAAAATAAATTCATCAGGACACATCGCAATACAATCGTCAATTCAGATAAAATTGAAGAAATAATTCTAGCCGATAATCTTATTGTTTTAAAAGGAAATCATAAAATAAACCTTAGCGATACTTATAAAGATTTTATAAAAAAAATCAATATTTTATCTTAACAATCCTCTAAAATCCTCTTTAAACAAAGGGGATTTTTTTATTAAAGACGAAATTTCTGTCCTTCTCATTTTTAAAAAAGATTTCATGACATAAAAAAAGGCACTCATGACATTTTTTGATTCTTCAACAAAAATCGAAATTACTTTTACAACCGAAATAAATAAAATAATAGTAGATGAGAATCGAATTAATTAGCCAACCCGACATGAAACTTTTAACTCTCACAAAAAAAATAATTAACAATCCCTGGATTGGAGTTACGATCTCATTAGTAGCTATTATTATTTCTTTATATAAAATTCTGGATGATATAACAGTAATGAGATTTGAATATATTGTATTAGTAATTTCATTTCCGATTTACATAAAATCGCTCAAAAAGATATTTGACGATATCTTAGATACTTCTGAAGATTACTTAGATTAAGATTTTTGCCCCCATTTTAATCAAGCAATTGCAACCTGAGGCACGCTTGTTAAAAACCCCAATTCAAAATATTGAATTGGGTTTTTAATTTTTTTACTATTTCAAACGCAACTTTTTCAACTTTACAAGGCTATTAATCAGAAATCTAGTTAAGATCACAATGTACCAAAACCCTATAGTTTCTCGATTCAATCTGGGGTTACATATAAATTTTAAAAAAAATAAAAAATTATTGTAACTTTTTTGATACTCCTTACGTATAACCATTTGTACACTTTAAAAAATAGGGAGACAACAACATGAGACAACTTAAAATCACCAAGCAGGTAACTAATCGTGAAACTGCATCGTTAGATAAATATCTACAAGAAATTGGAAAAGTTGACCTAATTACCGCTGATGAAGAGGTAGAATTAGCACAAAGAATAAAGGCTGGTGATCAAAGAGCTTTAGAAAAACTAACAAAAGCCAACCTACGTTTCGTAGTATCTGTGGCTAAACAATATCAAAATCAAGGATTAACTCTTCCGGATTTAATTAATGAAGGAAACTTAGGTTTAATTAAAGCGGCTCAACGTTTTGATGAAACTCGTGGTTTTAAATTCATTTCTTACGCTGTATGGTGGATTCGTCAATCGATTCTTCAAGCTTTAGCTGAACAATCTCGTATTGTACGTTTACCATTAAACAAAATTGGTTCTATCAATAAAATCAACAAAATGTATGCGTTATTAGAGCAATCTAACGAGCGTCCGCCTTCTGCTGAGGAAATTGCAAAAGAACTTGACATGACTGTAAACGACGTAAAAGAGTCTATGAAAAACTCTGGACGTCACCTATCTATGGATGCTCCTCTTGTTGAAGGAGAAGATTCTAACCTTTATGACGTATTACGTTCTGGCGAATCTCCAAATCCAGATAGAGAATTAATTCACGAATCTCTTCGTACTGAAATCGAACGTTCTTTAGAAACATTAACTCCAAGAGAGGCAGATGTTGTTCGTTTGTATTTTGGTCTTGGTGACCAACACCCAATGACTCTTGAAGAAATTGGTGAAACTTTCGACCTAACTCGTGAGCGTGTTCGTCAGATTAAAGAAAAAGCAATCCGTAGATTGAAACACACTTCTAGAAGTAAAATCCTTAAAACTTACTTAGGATAAACAATATTAAATTTCAAATTTTCAAAAATTCCAAATTCCAAGTAACAATTGGAATTTGGTAATTTTAAAATTGGAATTTTATCCCAAACAACAGTTTGATTGACTGTTCGTTTTTTGATTGATGATTGAAACTCCGGCTGATTACCGGAGTTTTTTATTTTATAAATCTTTTTTTGTAACGCAAAGAGCGCAAAGAATTACGCAAAGTTCGCTAAGTTTTTTTTAAAGAATCTCGCAAAGTCACAGAGTCGCAAAGAGTAATAAACTTTACGACTCTGTGACTTTGCGAGCATATTTTCTTAGATTGAGAACTTTGCGTAATTCTTTGCGCTCTTTGCGGTTAAATTTCAATCCCAGTTATAAAAAAATTATCTTTGTAAAGAAAAACAACACACTACACAATGAAAAATACATTTATTGCTCCTTCTGTTCTTGCTGCAGATTTTGCTAATTTACAGCGCGATGTCGAAATGATTAATAACAGTCAGGCTGATTGGTTTCATATCGATATTATGGATGGAGTTTTTGTTCCGAACATCTCTTTCGGAATGCCAGTTTTAGAAGCCATTTCAAAACATGCTAAAAAATATATTGATGTACATTTAATGATTATCGATCCAGATCGTTACATTAAAACTTTTGCTGATTTAGGCGCAAATGGACTAACCGTACATTATGAAGCTTGCACACATTTACACAGAACCTTACAAGCTATTAAAGCAGAAGGAATGAAAGCTGGAGTAGCAATGAATCCACATACTAATGTTGACTTATTAGAAGATGTTATTAATGACATCGACGTAGTTTGCATTATGAGTGTAAATCCTGGTTTTGGCGGACAATCATTTATTGAAAATACTTATGATAAAGTAAAAAAGCTAAAAGCATTGATTACACGCAAAAATGCTTCAACACTAATCGAAATTGATGGTGGTGTAACAAGCAAAAATGCCAAACAGTTAGTAGAAGCAGGTGCAGATGTTTTAGTTGCAGGAAGCTTTGTTTTTAAAGCTGAAAATCCGACAGAAACAATTGCGGATTTAAAAGTCCTTACTACTTTTTAAGTTTTTCAAATTCGGAAAGAAATCAATTCCAGTCATTTTTTCCAGAGTTTCAATCGGAACAACAAAATCGTAAATTGATTTATCGCTTTTTTCATTTGGAACCAAAAATGCAATTGCTTTGTGCTCTTTTCCCGATTTCGCTAAAACAATTTTATAGAAATATTTAGGAACAGCGACTTTTTCTGTTCCTATTTTTTTGTCCGAATCTTTCGCAATTCCTCCAGTTACAACATAAATATCATTGTATTTTCCTGCCCAATAACGAGTCTTCTGCTCTATTCTATTCCAGATTCCGGCATTAAATTCTTTTTTCTGAGGCGAAATGTTCGAAGTATAAAAAGTATCACTATAAGCACCTTTATTAAATTCCATATCTCCTGCTGGGCAAAGATGTCCTTTATCATATCCGGAGTTTTTATAGTTTCTCCAATCTGCAGAACCAGTTGTTACTTTGGGATCTTCAATAAAATAAGGTCTTTTATAATCGTTGTTTTTCAAGAATTCTTTTTTCAGTTCATACGCCACCCATTCAGCCTGTTCAAACTTTTCATTGTAAGAAAGCGTGTAATATTGGTGCTTGACAATCTGTTTTGTTGTCGAACTTGGAAGATAAGCCACAGTGTATAAAGAATCTGTAGTATTTGCATTTCCTTTAAAAGAAACAGCTTCATTATTACTTATTTTCTCATTGATTTCTACATTTTCTTTTTTACAAGACAGCAATGCAAAACTCATCAAAATCAAACTTAAAAAACCTTTCATAATTCTATTTTTATTGAGATAAACTTACAAAAAAACGCTCCATAAATTCAAAATTTATAGAGCGTTTTTAAACAAATTAAATTCTTTTCGAACTTAAGACTTCACTAGTTTATCCTTTTTCATTTTAGGAGAAACATTGTTATTTTTCACCAATCCTTTTGGCTGTAAATCATCTAAAACATTTAAAGCTTCTTCTACATAAACGTCTTTAGATAATGCCTGATGCCAAGCATCTCTTTTTTCTTTTAAAGAAGCATCTGCTTTTGTTTCAGCTTCTTCATAAGGAAGTGACTTGAAAATCAGACTGTTTTTGTAATCTGAGATTGGTTTATATTTTTTTCCTTCGTTTTCAACTTGCTCCTGAGTTTGTTTGAAACTGTTAATATTCAAGCTATAAACGTTTTCTTTATTCTTAACATCAATCCATTTTGCATTATCGTCAATCAATTTGAATTGAGCGTTTTGAGCAATTCTGTTTTTACTATTATTAATCGCTCTAGTAAAATTTTCATTAGAAGTCCAAGTGCTGTAATCAGCTGGATCAATTTTATCCCAAGGCATAGCGTTGTCGATATCTCTCTCACCCATTTTTAGGTAAGCGTAACGATCTGGCATTACAACATCACTATGAACACCTTCTAATTGCGTAGAACCACCATTGATTCTGTAGAATTTTTGTCCTGTAATTTTCAATGCTCCAAGATCTCCATAATTGGCATTACGAACAAATTGATTCAAATCTAATACATTTTGAACAGTACCTTTACCGTAAGTTTGTTTACTTCCGATAATCACACCACGTTTGTAATCCTGAATAGCAGCCGCTAAAATCTCAGATGCCGAAGCAGAAAAACTGTTTACCATGATAACCAATGGTCCGTCCCATTCGATTTTTTTATCTTTATCGTATAAAACTTCTTTCTTTTTACCAGCAGATTTAACCTGAACAATTGGTCCTTCTTCAATAAACAAACCTGCAATATCAACTACTGTAGAAAGAGATCCTCCACCATCATCACGAACGTCAAGAACAATTCCGTTAATGTTTTCTTTTTTCAGTCTTTCTACTTCAAGAGCAATATCTTTTCCAGCGTCACGTCCGTCTTTGTTTTCAAAATCGATGTAAAATTTAGGAAGATAAATTACTCCATATTTTAAACCATTTTTTTCTACAATACTAGACTTAGCGTAAGTTTCTTCAATTTCAACAACATCTCTGATAATTGAAATCACTTTGATACTTCCGTCTACTTTTTTCACTGTAAGTTTAACTTCAGTTCCTTTGTGCCCTTTAATTTTCTTCACTACATCATCTAGACGCATTCCAACAACATCTACCGGCTCTTCATTACCTTGGGCAACTTTCAAGATTAAATCTCCAGCTTCTAATTGTTTTCCTTTCCATGCTGGACCTCCAGAAATCAACTCATCAATTTGAGTGAAATCATTTTTCTTAGTCAAACGAGCTCCAATACCTTCTAATTTACCACTGATATTTACATCAAAACGATCTTTTTCTTCAGGTGCAAAATAACTAGTATGAGGATCAAAACGTGTCATAATTGAATTCAAATACACTGAAAACCAGTATTCTCTATTCAAATCTTTAATTACACTAAAATTATCATCTAATGATTTTAAAGAACTTTCACGTGTTTCTTTTTCTAAGGTTTCAAAAGATTTTTCTTTGTAAGCTGGATCTTTTTTCTTCTTTTCTTCTTCAATTTTTTGTTTTGTTACAAGAGAAGAAAGAGTAGATAATTTAATTTGTTTTCTCCATCTTTCATTAATCTCCGTTAAGTTTTTTGCATACGGGATTTTCTCGTAATCAGCATCAAAAGTCTCATCCACATTATAGTTGAATGGCTGAGCTAAAATCGTTTTGTAACGTTTTTTACTTTCTTCCATACGTTTCATTAATCTTGTATAAGTAAGATTAAAGAAAGTAATGTCTTTATTCAAAAATTGATCATCAAGCATTAATTCATACTGCTTAAATTCGTCAATATCAGACTGCAAGAAAAATCTTTTAGAAGGGTCTAATGCCTCTATATAATCTTTAAAAATACCTTTTGAGAATTCATCATTTATTTCTGCCGGACTGTAATGTCCTTTTTCAATAACAAATGCTAATAATTCTAAAAGTGTCTTGTCTCTGTTCGGATCTGGGTCGATTGTCCTATCGGCATTCATCTTAAATGCAAATAATGTAAGCGATAAGCACAATACGGCTATGAGTATCTTATAATTTCTTTTCATAAACTTTATAATAGCATTCATCAATTTTTTTATCTAAGTTACGTTAAAAACTATGCCACGAGAGCTAACGTCACGATAATTTTTTGTTAAAGATATAAAAATGTTTAATTCGCAAAAAAGTTCTTTACCTTAGTTGACAAATTTTGCAATATTTGTGACGTATCATTCATAAACAGTAACTTTATTTGTTTTTAAAATCTTACAATTGTTAAAATTACACATAATACCTATAAAATGAAAATCCAAAAACCTTTAATATTAGTAACCAACGACGATGGTATTTTGGCTCCCGGAATCAGAGCTCTTATCAGCGTTATGGAAACAATCGGCGATGTAATTGTGGTTGCGCCAGATAAACCTCAAAGTGCAATGGGACACGCTATAACCATTAATAATACTTTATTTCTGGATAAAATTTCTAAAGATGGTGACGCTATTGCAGAATACAGCTGCTCTGGAACTCCGGTTGATTGTGTAAAATTGGCAGTAAACGAAATCTTAAAACGCAAACCAGATTTATGTGTTTCGGGCATCAATCACGGTTCTAATTCTTCTATCAATGTTATTTATTCTGGAACGATGAGTGCTGCGGTTGAAGCTGGAATTGAAGGCATTCAATCTATTGGTTTTTCTCTATTGGATTTTGACTGGAATGCTGACTTTGAACAGATTAAATCGTTTGTCAAAAAAATCGCTTTAGAAACACTCGAAAACAAATTACCACCGGGAGTTGTTTTAAATGTCAATTTTCCAAAATTAAAAGAATCAGAAATCAAAGGAATTAAGGTTTGTCGTCAGGCGAAAGCTTACTACGCTCAAAAATTTGATAAAAGACAAACTCCTTTCGGGAAAGATTATTACTGGCTTGCCGGAAAATTTGTAAACGAAGATAAAGGTGAAGATACTGATGAATGGGCTTTAGAAAACGGATATGTTTCTGTCGTTCCTGTTCAGTTTGATCTTACTGCCCATCACTCTATTCAACAACTTAATACTTGGAAATTAAATGACTAAAGAAATAGGAATCGGTTTTTTAATTGGAATTTTTACTGCGCTTTTAGGCAGTTATCTGTTTATTACTTTTTTTACCACTTTTGATATTTCATCTGGTGTTCAAATCATTCGAAAAAATGGTTACATGGGAAAAATCATCACGTTAGGAACACTTTTAGACCTTGCTGTTTTTGCCATTCTTTTAAAAAGAAATAAAGAATTCATGGCTCGCGGAGTAATTTTAGCAGTGATTGTTCTAGCAATTTCTACATTAGTTATTTAAATCTTATCTTTGCTAATATCCATATTTACGGAATATAACTTTAGCACATTTTCAAAAAAACCATCATGAAATACTATATCATTGCAGGTGAAGCCTCTGGAGATTTACACGGTTCTAACTTAATGAAAGCATTATATGTTGAAGATCCTCAGGCAGAAATTCGTTTTTGGGGAGGTGACTTAATGCAAAAAGCTGGCGGAACTCTTGTAAAACATTATCGAGATCTAGCTTTTATGGGATTTATTGAAGTGGTTTTCAACTTAAAAACTATTTTAAACAATATTAAAATCTGCAAAAAAGACATTACGCAGTTTCAACCTGATGTCATCATTTTTATTGATTACCCTGGTTTTAATATGCGAATTGCTAAATGGGCAAAAGAATTAGGTTATAAAACGCATTACTACATTTCTCCTCAAATTTGGGCTTGGAAAGAAAATCGTATTAAAGCAATCAAGCAAGATGTGGATAAAATGTTTGTTATTCTTCCTTTCGAAAAAAGCTTTTATGAGGATAAACACCATTTTCCAGTAGATTTTGTTGGACATCCTTTGATTGATGCTATTCAGAATCAACCCGCATTTGATGAAGCTTCATTTAGAAAAGAAAATAATTTGGGAGAAAAGCCAATTATTGCCGTTTTACCAGGAAGCCGTAAACAGGAAATCACCAAAATGCTAAGCGTAATGCTAAGCGTTGTTGATGATTTTCAGGATTATGAATTTGTCATTGCTGGCGCACCAAGCCAGGATTTCGAATTTTATCAGCAGTTTTTAAAAAATAAAAACATTGCATTTGTTTCCAACAAAACATACAACCTATTACGTTCTGCAACAGCTGCACTTGTTACGTCTGGAACTGCTACGCTTGAAACTGCTCTTTTTAAAGTTCCCGAAGTAGTTTGTTACAAAGGAAGCGAAGTTTCATATCAAATTGCTAAACGCATTATTACTTTAAAATATATTTCTCTTGTAAATCTTATTATGGATCAGGAAGTTGTAACCGAATTGATTCAGGGAGAATGTAACAAAAAACGAATTAAAGAAGAACTTCAAAAATTATTAGAACCGGATTATCGCAATAAAGTGCTACAAAATTACGATATATTAGAACAGAAATTGGGCGGAGTTGGCGCGAGTAAAAAAACAGCCGAGTTGATTGTTGCCGAGTTGATTGTTGCCGATTTGAAAGAATAATTTAAAATCTGAGTTTTGAAAAAAATTGTAATTTTTCTGCTTTTCACTGTTGTTTTTACGTCATGTAAATCAACTTCAACGGCTGTAAGCAAAAGCGAATCAAAAAAAGAAAACAGAAATCTGGTTAATACTTTAATCGAAAAAGCAACCGACAATATTGGCGTTCGTTACAAAGCTGGAGGAACTACAAAAAACGGTTTTGATTGTTCTGGTTTAGTTTACACTACTTTTGGAAGCGAAAACATAACACTTCCAAGAAGTTCTTTTGAACAGGCAAAAATCGGAAAAGTAATTCCTTTAAACGATGCCCAAAAAGGCGATCTGATTTTTTTTAAAACCAATAAAAGCAGACAAATCAATCACGTTGGATTAATAACAGAAGTCAATTCTGATGAAGTTAAATTTGTGCACTCTTCAACCTCAAAAGGTGTCATTATTTCCTCTACAAAAGAACCTTACTACAAAAATTCTTTCGAGCAAGTCAATCGGGTTGTTCATTAAAAACAATTTTAACTATTTTTCTTACAAATATTTAATACTTTTAAGCCATGAAAGTATTAGATTTTCCTTTAGTTAAAATTACATTTGCCTTTATATTTGGAGTTGTTGCATCTTACTATATGCATTTCTCTATTTCGCTAGTTGCCTTACTGCTAGCCTTATTTTCTGTATTATTTTGTTTGAGTTATTATTCGTCTCTAAAGAATTCTAAAAAATATATTTTATTTGGTTTCTCTGTCTATTCGCTTTCTTTCATCCTTGGCATCTTAACTCTTTTAAGCCATACCGAAAGTCTTCAGAAAGACAATTACACACAGTGTAAATCTGCATTTGAAAATCCACAATCTATAGTTTTATTACTTCGTGAAAAACTAAAAAGCAACGACTATAGTGACCGATATATTGCTCATGTAAAAAGTATTTCAGGAAAAAATTATAGCGGAAAAATAATTATCAACGTTCAAAAAGACAGTAGCAAAAATGCTTTATTAATTGGAAATATACTTAAGGTTAAAACTACTTTACAACACAGTAAATCAGCCAAAAATCCGAACCAGTTTGATTATAGCACTTATTTGGCCAATAAACAAATCTATGCTCAGATCTATTGCCAGAAAAAGGACATTTTAGTTAGTAAAACTCTGCAAAAAGACATCTGGTATTATTGCGGAAAATTACACTCCAGA
The DNA here is from genome assembly GCF_036405015.1 of Flavobacterium sp. Lineage (GTDB taxonomy): Bacteria > Bacteroidota > Bacteroidia > Flavobacteriales > Flavobacteriaceae > Flavobacterium. Next base: position 11,406 of record NZ_DASWYK010000179.1, read on the forward strand.
ATAATTTCGAACCTTGAAAAATCAAATTTTAGCAAATCAGAAATGAATGTGGCACTTGCCTTAATTCTGGGACAACAACAGGAAATTTCACAAGATATTATTCAGGATTATCAATATTCGGGAGCTACTCATATTTTATCGGTATCCGGTTTGCATGTGGGGTTTATAATGCTTTTCATCACTTTTATTTTAAAGCCAATTCCAAACACAAAAAGAGGATCTTTTATCAAACTCACTTCTATTCTGATTTCTTTAGCCGGATTTGCCGTTATTTCTGGACTTTCTCCATCGGTTTTACGATCTGTTGTTATGTTTTCTTTTTTAGCAATTGGAAATCATTTACGCAGAAACGGAAACATTTATCATACCTTATTGGTTTCAATACTTTTAATCTTGCTTTTCGAACCTTACTTCTTATTTGATGTTGGTTTTCAATTAAGTTATTTAGCATTATTTTTCATTCTATGGCTCCAGCCTATTCTTAAAAATATCTACAAACCAAAAAATAAAATAACACTTTATATCTGGGAAGCACTAACGGTTTCTTTTGCTGCACAAATTGGCACTTTGCCATTATGTTTGTTCTATTTTCACCAGTTTCCGGGTTTATTTTTTGTGACCAATATTATCATACTTCCTGTTTTGTCCTTTATCATGATTGCCGGAATTATCGTGATGCTCATTGCTATTTTCACCAGTCCGCCTTTAATTATAATAATGATTTTTGAAAAAAGCATCTATTTATTAAATCTTATGATTCATGGTGTAGCTTCTATTGAATCATTTGTAATTAGAGACATAAGCTTCAATTCTTACTACTTATTGAGTTTTTACCTCCTTATAATTTCCTTTATTATATGGATAAAAAAACCGAATTATAGTAAGCTCATTTTTATACTTAGCACTGTAATTTTAGTTCAATTATCTTTTATACTGACTAAAATTCAAAAAGAAAGCGAAAGAGAATTAATTGTTTACAATGAAAAAAATAACACACTTGTCTCTGAACGCATAGGCAGCAAAATCGTTCTGTTTACAAGAGATATCAATTTAGAAAAAAACTCTAAAAACAGAAATATCAACCCTTATCTTGTTGGAAATTCGATTGCATTAACAAAAGTGGAAGCGACTAAGAACTTACTTTATTTTAAAAATAAAAAAATCCTAATTATTGACAGCAGTGGAATTTATCCTTTTAACCTAAAACCAGATATTTTAATTTTGACTCAAACACCAAAAATAAATCTGGACAGATTGCTGAAAAATATTCATCCTAAAATTATAATTTCTGATGGATCAAATTCAAATTCAATTCAAAACCTCTGGAAAAACAGTTGTATAAAAAGAAATATCCCTTTTCATTCTACAACTGAAAAGGGATATTACAAACTATAATTACTTCTATTATTCCGGATTTAAAATCAAATTAGATGCAGAAATCCAAGATTTAACTCCAGCCATATAAGATATTAGGCCCAGTTTATTAAAATTGGTTTTTCCTTTTCTGACACTTACTTCCGAAAAACACACTTGCGGGATTTCTTCGATCCCAAAAGCATTTTTCAATCTTAAGTTTTGTTCTTTCGCTATATCTGTAAGCGATTGATCTGAAAGATCAAGTTTTACCAAAATAACATTTTTACGAGACCATTCTTCAAAATCTCTTGAAGCAAAAATTTCATTTTGAAGCTGAGGATTTACACCCTGACCTGTAAAGAAAATTAGTAATGGTTTTCTTTTTTCTGTACTTGCAGTAACAGCATCATTAATATCTGTTCTCCAGATACTATTCTGTGCGCTGACAAAAAATGAACTAAAAAAAAGTAGTAGGATAAGTAGTTTTTGAAGCATAATATTGGGTTTAGGGTAAGTTAATAAAACTAAAATAGTATAAAAACTGAACCAAACGAATTATTTAATGAATTAATAACTCTCTACTAAACATTAAAATCAAATTAATAATAATAGGATATTTTTTTAATAAATGTTAAAAAAACACTACTAAAAAAAATCAATTCTCTACCTGAATTTTAACGATAAAAAAATCCCTTTCTGCAAAGCAAAAAGGGATCAAAAAAAAATTAAAATAAAAGTTGAATGTACTTGTTATTCTACTGGATGTAAAATCGTATTTGATTCTGCAATCCAGGCTTTAGCTCCTCCAGGCTTGTAGGCAATTTTTCCTAAAGCACTAAAAGTCGTTTTGTTCTTTCTGACTGATGCCATTGCAAAACATACTTCTGGAAGATCCTGAACTCCAAAAGCATTTTTCAGCTTTACGTTTTGTTCTCGATCACTATCAGAAGCATTCATATCAGATAGATCTAATTTTACTAAAATCACATTGTCACGTGACCAAACAGCAAAATCTGGGGTTTTAAAAATTTCGTTTTGAAGATTGTCTGGTACACCTGAGGCAGTGAATAAAATCAACATTGGTTTTTTTTGGTCGTTGCTTATCGCAATAGCATCAGTCATGCTTGTGCGCCATGCTAGGCTTTGTGCTTGCATCATAAATGAACCTAAAAAAAACAGTAGGATAAGTAGTTTTTTAGTCATATAATTTGGTTTTGGTTAGATTAGCATGACGAAATTAACATTATATTTTAATTTTCCAATTTTTATTAGCTTAAAAAATACATTATGTGTTTTTTTAAATACAATAAAATACAAAATACGTAAAAACACTTATACCTATTGAAAACTTTTTCTTACGAAACAAAAAAAGCCCCTCACGATCTGTGAGAGGCTTTATATTATTTTATGTTTTTAATTTATGATTTCTTCGGATGTAAAATTCCTTCAGCAACCGTAAGCCAAGCAGACGGTCCGCCCGCAACATATCCTGTTTTACCAAGACCTTTAAAATTCACTCTTCCATCTTTAGATTCTGCACTTGTAAAGAAAATTGTTGGAAAACCCTGAATTGCAAAAGCTTGCTGCAATTCCAGATTTTGATTTTTAAGTTCTGGTGTTTGAGAAACAGCTTTACTAGGATAATCTAATTCTACTAAAACAACATTAGTAGATGCCCATTTTTTGAATTCTTCTGTCTTAAGAACCTCGTTTTGCAAACGAATACACCAACCACACCAATCACTTCCTGTAAAAAACATTAACATAGGTTTTTGTTCTTTGTTACTCACCGTGATCGCTTCTCTAACATCTGTATACCATTTTAATTCTTGTGCCTGAAGATTCGCAGCACCAATTAAAAACAAAGCAATAAGTAGTATTTTTTTCATAATGGGGAAATTTTGACAAATTTATGCAAAATCTGATTACGATATATTTATTTAACTTCTTGCATTAATTTTTTAATAATTGGAGAAATTGCAATCAAGACAACACCTGCAATAAGCGAATAAATAGCCAATTGATAATATCCCTCTGTATACGATTGTAACTTAGACAATAATGTATCTCCCGTATTTGATCTCGAAATCTCTGCGCCTAATTTCCCTGCGAATAATTGTCCAAAGGCTGCTGCCAAAAACCACAATCCCATCATCATTCCAAATAATCGTTTTGGCGATAATTTTGTAATGATAGACATTCCGATTGGGCCTAAACAAAGCTCACCGATTGTTGTCACTAAATAAGCAAAAGTAAACACATTTAAAGAGGCAATTCCTTGGGCATTTGCAAAAAATCTCGTTAGATAGAAAATATAGAAAGATGCTGCTAAGAACAAAAATCCGATTCCGAATTTGATTAATGTATTAGGTTCAATTTTTCTTTTTCCCATCCAGATCCACAACAAACCAATCAGCGGACTTAAAACAACCACAAAGAAAGTATTCGAACTATTGTTGATGATATTTGGATCAATATTAAAGAACAACAATTTATTATCTAAATTATCTTTCGCAAAAAGCGATAATGAACCTCCACTCTGTTCGTAAATTGCATTAAATAAAAGATAGAAAAACACAAATAAAAATGCTGCAAAAAGCTTTTTCTGTAGTTTAACATCTCCCAATTTATACAATTCATAAGAAAAATATAACACCGCTACAATACCAATTGTATACATGAAATAATCAGTATAATCAGTATTTTTAACCATAACATAAATAAGAGGAATACTTAATAACGAAAGTCCGTAAACTGCTATTTCGCGTACTTTTCTTTTACTTGAATCTAGATTCAACAAAGGAGAATCTCCAATTGGACCTAAGTATTTTTTAGTCATTAAAAAAGTAACCAATCCTAAAAACATTACAATCGCTGCCGACAAGAAGCACAATTGCCAAGAATAGTATTTTCCTAAATAAACACATAAAGCACCTCCAAGAAGCCCTCCAACGTTTATTCCGGCATAAAACATTCCATAACCAGCATCTCTTCTTCCATCGTCTTCTTTATACAATTCTCCGACCATTGAAGAAACATTTGGCTTAAAGAAACCTGTTCCAATAATTGAAAAAGCAATTCCGTAGTAAAACAAATCATGAGGAGCAACTGCGATTAAAAGATTTCCAAGAATCATTACAATCGCACCAAAGAACAAGGATTTTTTAAATCCTAAAACTTTATCTGCAAAAATACCTCCAATAAAAGTAAAAGCATAAACAAAAGCCTGAATTGCTCCATATTGTAAATTAGCATGATCTTCTTTCAAAAAAAGTTGATCTACCATAAAAATTGTAAGCACACCACGCATTCCGTAGAAACAGAAACGTTCCCACATTTCAACAAAAAACAAGTACCACAATTGCTTTGGGTACTTGCCTTCAAAATTTTGAATTTCTTCGAGAGTAATATTCTTTTCCATTTTTATCTAACTCCGTGCATTAATTTCTTTAACAATGGCGTTAAAGCAAACAATAAAATCGCCGCAATACCTGTTAGAACAACAAATACCATAAAGAATTCGTATAAGTTATGGATTTCAAATCCTGCAAAAATTGGATTTTGAGCACTAATTTGATGATGATCCAACAAAGCAACTTGCTCTGTCGTTGGAGTTATTTTTTTATCTAAAATAGCTTGAAGATCGATTCCTAATTCTTTTGCTTTTGCAAATTTGTCTCCAGTTGCTGGTAAGATTGAGCCTAAAGTTCCTCCTAATGCATAACCAGAAGCATTAGACAAAAAGAATACTCCATATAACAATGAAGCAAAACGTTTTGGAGATAGTTTACCAACCAATGACAATCCGATTGGAGATAAACATAACTCAGCACATGTATTTAAGAAATATAATAAGATCAACCATTTAACCAATAACAAACCAGAAGTTCCGATATAAGAAACCTGAGTTGCAATCATGAAGAAACTGATTGAAATTACAACTAATCCAACAGCTAATTTTACTGGAGAAATTGGTTCTTTTCCTTTAGCCCTTAAAGTATCCCAAAGAACACTAAACGGAACCGCTAAAAGTACAACGAATAATCCGTTGAAAATCTGAACCATTGATGGTGGCATTGCCCATCCAAAGAAATGTCTGTCTGTTTGGTTGTCAGCAATAAAAGTCAAAGATGAACCTGCCTGCTCAAACGCTGCCCAGAAGAAAATAATAAAGAATGATACAATGTAAATTACAATAATTCTATCTCTTTCAACTTTAGTTAAAGAAGTGTCAGATATAATTAATCCAGCCAATGCCAAACCACTTGAATAAATCAAAGTATAAATTAAATTTTGACCTACAACATAATGAAAAAAGAATCCTAAAGCAATAAATGCAATTCCTGCAATTGCTAAAGCTTTACCAGAAAAGTTTGCTTGTTGTGCTTCTCCTTCTTCAAAATCTGAAGCATCATTTTTAGATGGAAGTCCACCTAATGGTTTTCCTTCTGGAGAAACAACATATTTGTTTTTCAAAAAGTAAAAAAGAACTGTTCCTAACAACATTGCAACAGAAGCTGCCAAGAATCCCCATCTAAAAGCGTGGATATCTCTAACTCCTCCTGCATCTTTAACATCTCCTAATAATGGGCAAATTGATTGTCCAAGAAAAGCTCCGATGTTAATTCCCATATAGAAAATCGTAAATGCACTGTCTAATTTTGTTTTTTCTTGTTTTGGATACAAGCTTCCAACCATACTAGAAATATTTGGTTTAAAGAATCCGTTACCAAAAACAATTACACCCAACGCCGAATACATAATGATTTTTGCCAGTCCTAAGTTAGACTCAAAAACGCTTCCACTTGTAAACAAAAGCAATTGTCCGATAGCCATTAATAATCCTCCTAATAAGATACAATTTCTGTTTCCTAAATAACGATCGGCTACAAAACCTCCTAACATTGGAGTTAAATAACAAAGACCAAGAAAACCTCCGTAAATCAACGAAGCTTCTTCTTCTTTCATTAATAATGAATTTACAAGAAATAAAGTCAATAAAGCTCGCATTCCATAAAAATTGAACCGCTCCCACATCTCAGTTCCAAATAATACCCAAAGTCCTTTTGGATGCGCAGTTTTTACTTGATTTTCCCCCATATTATTCGATTATTTAATTAAGTTTAAAGTTTTAGATTATAGATTTTCCTTGATAAAATTAGTCATTTTATTATAAAGCTGAATTCTTGTTTTTCCGCCGTAAATACCATGATTTTTATCCGGATAAATTTGAGAATCAAACTGTTTATTAGCCTGAATTAAGGCCTCCATCATCTGCATTGAATTCTGAACGTGAACGTTATCATCGCCAGAACCATGAATCAATAAAAATTTACCTTTTAATTTATCAACGTGATTGATTGGCGAATTTTGATCGTATCCACTTGCATTTTCCTGTGGAGTCTGCATGTATCTTTCTGTGTAAACACTGTCATAAAATCTCCAGTTGGTTACTGGAGCAACAGCGATTGCCATTTTGAAAACATCGTTTCCTTGAAAAATACAGTTAGAAGCCATAAATCCTCCATAACTCCATCCGAAAATTCCAATTCTTGATGCATCAACATACGGATAAGAACCTATAACTTTAGCTGCATCAATTTGATCTTCTACTTCATATTTTCCTAATTCTTTTTGGGTCACTTTTTTGAAATCAGCTCCCTTAAAACCAGTTCCTCTTCCATCAACACAAGCTACAATATAACCTTGTTGTGTAAGAGACAAGAACCAATAATCATCAGAATTATTCCAATCGTTGTTTACTTGTTGCGATCCTGGTCCAGAATATTGGTACATGAAAACTGGGTATTTTTTAGAAGAATCAAAATCTTTTGGTTTTAAGATCCAAGCATTTAATTCGTTTCCTTTTGCTGTTTTTAAAACAATAAATTCTTTTGCAGGCAAATTATACGCTTTCAGTTTATCAGCAAGCGCTTGATTGTTTTCTATAATCTGAATTTCTTTTCCTGTTTTTGATTCATTCAAAGTATAAGTCGTAGGAACTAAATTACTTGAGAAAGTTGTAATGAAATATTGGAAGTTCGGACTGAAAGTTGCCGCACTTGTTCCCACTTTTGTAGTTAAACGAGTTTTGTTTTTTCCATCTAAACCAACTCTGTAAATATCTCTATTGATAGAACCATTTTCTGTAGATTGGTAGAAAATAGTTTTTGTTTTTTCGTCGAAACCGTAGTAAGAAACAACTTCCCAGCTTCCTTTTGTAACTTGATTTTTAAGTTTTCCAGTTTTGTCATATAAATAGATATGATTGAAACCGTCTTTTTCGCTAGTCCAGATAAAACTGTTGTCTTTTAAGAAAGTTAAATTGTCTGTTACATCTACATAAGCCTTGTCTTTTTCATTCAAAACAACTTTTGCAACCGCAGTATTTCCATCAACAAACAATAAATCTAAGTTGTCTTGGTGACGATTTAAGACTTGTGCAGAAAGTGTATTTGCATCATTTGTCCATTGTAATCTTGCAATATAAAAATCATTATATTTTCCTAAATCTACTTTTTTAGTTGCTCCAGCAGCTACATCATATATATGTAATGAAACTTCTGAGTTTTTTTCTCCCGCTTTTGGATATTTGAAAGTTTCGATTGTTGGATACAAATCTTTATGAAACATTGACATTGAAAATTCTGGAACCTGGCTTTCATCAAAACGAATATAGGCTACTTTTTTACTGTCTTTGCTCCAATCAAAAGCACGAACAAAAGCAAATTCTTCTTCATAAACCCAGTCTGTAATACCATTAATTACAGCATTCTTTTTTCCGTCTGTTGTAATTGGAGTAGATTTTTTAGAAGCAATATCATATACATATAAATTGTTTTCTCTTGCGTAAGCTATTTTTGAACCATCAGGAGAAAAAGTAGGCTCTTGAATTTGAAAATCAAAAAGTTTTGTCAATGATTTTGATGTGATATCATATAAATAATAATCTGCAGTAAAAGAACGACGGAAAATCTGATTTGTATGGCATGCAATTAAAATTTTCTTTTCAGATGCATCAAAAATATAGCTGTCAATTCCTTCTGAAAGTGCTGGGTGATTTTTTGTATCAATTAAATTAGAAACCTTTTTTAAAGTTGCAAAATCATATAAATCAATCTGCATGCTTCTGCTTGCTCTATCAACATTCAATACAGTATATTGGTCTGTATTTTTCAAAGATTGTAATTCATCCATTCCTTTTGCTCGAAAAGCACCTCCGTAAATATTTTCGATAGTGATTTTTTGTTGACCAAAAACGGTCGCAACTAGAAATAAAAGTATTACAGTAATTTTACTTGTACTCATTACAATTAATTTAAATATAAAAAAGAGCCCAATTTTAGTAAAAAAAATAAACATAATACACATTTTAAGTGTTAAATGTTAAAAAAAATAACGATTGCGTACTTCTCATTTTTGAAATACATTTTAAACAAAACTCTTAAAATGGTATATTTGCAGCAACATTATTATTTAATATACTGAGAATGAACAACGCTGTTGCCGGATTTTCTAAATTATCCAAAAAAGAAAAAATTAACTGGATTGCAAATGAATATTTTTCGAACCCCGAAGAGGTGAAAAATATTATAAGAAATTACTGGAATTCAGACGAAAAGCTTCAGCAATTGCATGACGAATTTATCGAAAACACCATTACAAACCTTTATATCCCACTTGGAGTTGCTCCCAACTTTTTAATCAACGGAAAATACAAAACTATTCCGATGGCAATTGAGGAGAGTTCTGTGGTTGCCGCAGCCTCTAAAGCAGCAAAATATTGGTCTACAAGAGGTGGTTTTAAGACAACGATTATCAATACCGAAAAAATAGGTCAGGTTCATTTTATTTACAGTGGAGATGCCGAAAAACTAAAAAGCTTTTTTGATGAAATAAAACCTAAATTCTTTTCAGAAACACAAAACATCACCAAGAATATGCAACAACGCGGCGGTGGTATTTTAGATGTTAAATTAAAAGACAAAAGAAGTTTACTTGAAAACTATTATCAGCTACATGCTACTTTTGAAACGAAAGACAGCATGGGAGCCAATTTCATAAATTCTTGCTTAGAACAATTTGCTACTACTTTAAAAGAAGAAGCTCAAAATTCTGATTTATGTCAAAATGATGAAAAACTCGAAGTCATTATGAGTATTTTATCTAATTATGTTCCCAACTGTTTGGTTAGAGCTGAAGTTTCTTGTCCAGTTGAAGAATTGACAGAAAAACATATTACAAACCCACAGGATTTTGCTGAACGTTTTGTGCAAGCTGTTCAAATTGCCGAAGTTGAACCTTTTAGAGCCGTTACCCATAATAAAGGTATAATGAATGGTGTTGATGCCGTAATTCTGGCAACCGGAAACGATTTCAGAGCTGTAGAAGCTGGTGTTCATGCCTATGCTTCTAAAAACGGACAATACGCTAGTTTATCTCACGCCAAAATCGAAAACGGAATTTTCACTTTCTGGCTTGAAATTCCATTGGCATTAGGAACAGTTGGCGGTTTAACTTCTTTACATCCTTTGGTAAAATTATGTTTAGATATTTTGGAGAAACCTTCTGCTCAGGAATTAATGGAAATTGTTGCCGTTGCAGGTTTAGCACAAAATTTTGCCGCATTACGATCTCTTACGACAACCGGAATTCAGGAAGGTCATATGAAAATGCACCTTAACAACATCATTAATCAATTTGAAGCTACCGATGAAGAGCGTCATTTAATTAAAACGCATTTCAAAAAAACAGCTGTTTCTCACAGCGCTGTGGTAGACTTTATTGAGAACTTAAGAAAATAAACAATCCCGTAAATTCCAATATTTTAAATTCCAAATTTCAATGTTGGAATTGAAAATATTGGAATTGAAATTTTAGAATAATATGTCAACAACTTTTTACAGTAACGGAAAACTTTTTATTGCAGGAGAATATCTCGTTTTAGATGGAGCAGAAGCTTTTGCGCTGCCAACAAAATTTGGTCAGGATTTAGTTATTGAAGATCTTGAAAACAATAAAATCGAATGGAAAAGCTATGATTCTAATAAGCATTTATGGTTCGAAGAAATTTTTTCATTTGACGAAGTTAAAAAAGATTCAGACTCGAAAGTCGATACTGTAAAATCTACCCTAATCAATATTTTGCATGAAGCTTACAAACTTAATCCAAAATTCATTGACAATTCAAATGGTTACAAAGTAAGTACTCATTTAAGTTTTCCAAGAAATTGGGGTCTGGGAACTTCTTCTACACTAATCAATAATATTGCACAATGGGCAGAGGTTAATGCTTTTACATTATTGAATAATAGTTTCGGAGGAAGCGGTTATGACATTGCCTGCGCACAGAACAATACTCCGGTTTTGTATCAAATAAAAGACAATGTTGTCAAACAGGTTGAATTTAACCCTGATTTTAAAGATCATATTTACTTTGTTTATTTAAATAAAAAGCAAAATAGCAAATCTGCGATTTATGCTTACAACAACAATAAAAACCATCATTTGGCTCAAAGTGTTGCCGAAAACAATAAAATCACACATGCCATTCTCAACGCAAAAACCTTAAAAGAATTCGCATCGGCGGTACAAAAACACGAAATTCACCTGAGCAATATTCTAGAAATGCAAACCATAAAAGAGGCTGTTTTTCCAGATTTTAATGGTGTAATTAAAAGTCTTGGTGCGTGGGGAGGCGATTTTGTAATGGTCGTTTCTAAAGAAAATCCAACAGAGTATTTTGTCAAAAAAGGATATGAAACGATCTTAAGCTATCAAGAAATGATTTTATAATAAAATCCGTAATGAAATTAGAAATTAATCTTCTTCTTTTTAGCCGGTTTTATATCTAAACGCCTTACTGTCTGATCTTGTTCGTTTGATTCTATTAGTCTGTTATGCAGACGTTCAGCCATTTTTTCAATGCTGTTTGTAATAGAATCATAAACAAGTTCCATTCGGCGGTGTTTTTCTTCTTTTACAGCTCGTAAAACATCTTCAACAAAAAACTTGTCGTATTTCTCTGCTACAGAATCGCGAGTATTCGTTAACCTAATAACGTAATCGTTACTTAAGATCGTAACTTTAAAATGCTGTTCGTCGTTACTCAAATAATATTTTCCACCCAATTCATCTACATTGATGTCGGTACTGCTCACTTTTAAAAGCTCTGTGATGATCCCAAAAATATGACTTTCAATTTTGGTATACACTCTCGGCTTCTTTCTAAAAAATTTAAAAGTAGTAAACATTAAATATCTGATTATTAAAGCGAATTTTGTTTCTGGCGCATTTCGTCGGTTTTTTTATGGTGAAAAATACCGTTAAACGAGAAAAGCGAGCAAATTAACTGCAATAATTTGAATATCACAAATTTTTTAGATTAAATCTCTACTTTACCTACAGACTATCAAAAAATTAACTAAAAAATATTACAAAATAGAATTGTATAATTCAATAAAAAAAGAAACCCGAAACATCAAAAGACGTTTCGGGTTTTTATATTTTAAACTACTTGTTCTTAGTAATTGAACTGTAATCTGTTATCTTCAATTTTTGCATTGTTTTTCAATGCTGGTAATACTCTACTTGCATCATTTGCACTTTGAGCTTTTACTTTCTCTACATAAGCAGCATGATTAGCAATTGCAGGAGCTTTTACTGTTTTGATGTTTTTTACCACATAAACTCCAGTGTTTCCTTCAATTGGAGCAGAGATTTTATTAGCAGTTAAAGCAAATGCAGTACCTACAACTTTTGGCTCTTGCCCAACACCTCCAGGTAAAACCGGATTGTCTAAAGTTACATCTGCAGCTTGTTGAACAGCAACTCCAGCAGCTTTTGCAACAGCCTCAATGCTTGAACCTGTCATTTTAGCTTTTAAAATTTCAGCTTTTTTCTTGTTTTTTAAGATTGGTTCAACGTAAGGTCTTGCCATATCTACAGAAACTAAACCTGATTCATTTTCTCCTTTATACTGAGCGATAACGTGTCCGATGTTTGCAATTTCAAAACGCTTAACATCTCCTTTTCCAGTTTCTTTGTCAAATGCCCATCTTACGATGTTACGTTGATTTCCTAATGGACCAAAAGCTTCGTCCATAGCTTTAGCATTTACTACTGGAGCAACTTTTAAACCTAATTCTTTAGCTGAAGCATTGAAATCTTTATCAGCTGCTTGCATTTCGAATTTAGTAGCTAAAGTAAATACTTTATCAGAAGTAGCTTCAGAAGGCTCGATTTTTTGAGCGATTGTAGCTAAACGAATTCCGTCTTGTTTATCAGTAATTTTGATTACGTGAAATCCAAACGGAGTTTCAACTAAACCAATTTTTCCAATTCCGTTGTTGAATACAAAATCATTAAATGGTTTTACCATTTGACCTTGACCAAAATATCCTAAATCACCACCTTGTTGTGCAGATGAATCATCAGAACTTGTAAAAGCCAACATCATAAAACTATCTGGATTAGCCTGAACTTGAGCTAAAATTTCTTCAGCTTTAGCTTTAGCTTCTTCTTTAGTTCTTTTTTCTTTTTGGTTTGGAGTTTGAGATCCTTCGTAACCAATTAAGATATGACTTGCTTTTGCGTTAACACCAGCTTTAAATCCTAAAGATTTAGAAATTGCATAGTATCTTCCATAAACATATGGTCCGTAAATTGCTCCAGCAGGTAAGCTGAATAATTTATCAGCATCTACAGCTGGAAGGTTATTTTTAGCAACATAAGTTGAATCGTAAGGAACATCAGAATTTGAATTTACGAATTCAGCAATGTTAGTTGCATTTTTAAATCCTGGCAATGTATCGTTTTTACCTGTTTTTGCATTGTAAACAACACTTCCAGATAACAAAGCTGTTAATTTAGCTTTAATTTCAGCCTCATCTTCTTTAGAAGCTTTATCTTCAACTAAAACATATTGAATTTCACGAGTTGCATCCGCTTTGAATTTTTTCTCGTTTTTCTTCATATAATCAACAATATCAGAATCAGAGATTTTTACTTCACTGTCTTTGATAGAAGAATAAGGAGCTGCAGCATAAGCAAAGTTTACTTTGTTTGCTTCCATCTCGTACTTTAATTTTCCTTCACTAGCAGTTGTGTAAAGTCCTGACTTAATTAAAGTACTGTAGATTTGAAATTTAGCATTTAATTCTGCATCTTTTTCTTTTTCAGTAATATATTGTTTCGCTTCTGGATTAGAGTTGAAGTAATCTTTAAATTTTACTTCATCAAAAATACCTGCAGCATTTAAAAACATTGGGTTTTTACCAATATTTGGATCTGATTTTAAAACTTCAAGTAAGTGTTTTTGACCAACTCTCAATCCTAATTTCTCAAATTGAGAAGACAATAAAGCGATTGAAACTTCTTGATCCCAAACTCTGTTTGCAGCTTCAGTGGAAGTTATACCTTGCCCACTTTTTTCAAGATTACTAACTTTAATTCTAAAGTCTTCAAATGAAATATCTTTTCCGTCGATGCTTCCTACATCTTTTGAACTTTGACTAAATGTTCCTTTACCGATTAGATCTTGTATTATAAATGCAAATAATGCAAGTGCAATAACTCCTATCAATAAAGCGGAACGCTGTCTAATTTTTGCTAAAACTGCCATTTTATTATCGTTAATTTTATATTCAGTTTGCGAAAATACAATTATCTAGTTAATAACAATACAACTAGCGTTTTATTTTACACATTTTTTTTCATTAATTTAAAAAATCAATCTTTAATTGTCAATTTGACTAGTTCTATTTTCTTATTTGAAGCTTCTTTTATAAAAAAATGATACTTATCTATTACAATTTTATCTCCTTTTTGAGGGATTTCTTTAGTATGATTGACAATAAAACCTCCTAATGTACCATACGAATCTTCTTCTGGAATCATCAATTTATAGGTTTCATTTAAATACTCTACATCTAATCGTGTCGAAAACAGATATTTGCCGTCGCTTATTACTTCTTCAATCAATTCTTCGTCTAAATCGTGCTCGTCTTCTATTTCTCCAAAAAGCTCTTCAACTATATCTTCAATTGTGATAATTCCTGAAGTTCCTCCATATTCATCTAAAACGACCGCAACATTTTTACGTTTTTTTATCAATAAGTTCAAAACATCTTTTATCAAAATAGTTTCAGGAACAAATTCGACAGTCATCAATACTGATTTTATGGTCGATGGTTTTTTGAACAAATCAAACGAATGCACGTATCCCACGATATCGTCTAAAGAATTCTGGCTTATGATGATTTTAGAATATCCTGTTTCAATAAACATTGCTTTAAGATCATCAACGGTATCAAACAAATCAATATCTACAATTTCCGTTCTTGGCGTCATGATATCACGGGCTTTTACAGCAGAAAATTCTAGTGCATTTTGAAAAATTTGAATTTCAGAATCTACTTCTTCATCTTCTTCAACTGTACTCATTTGCTCGGTAATATAATTTCCGAGTTCAATTCTGCTAAATAAATGAATCTGACTTCCTTCAGTCTTAAAAAATTTACTGAGCACAAAGTCAGCAATCCAAATAAAGAATGAAGAGATGTAGTAAAATAATCGGTAAAATAAATACGCAGGAAGCGCCAAAATTTTAATTAATGAATTGGCATAAATCTGAAAAAACACTTTAGGAAAGAACTCCGAAGTCAACAAAACAATAAAAGTTGCTAGAAGAGTCTGAATGAGAATGTCCCACCAATCGGTAAAAGCCAAACCAAAATGGGTCATCCAACTTAAAATCAGATCGCCCATAAAAAAACCGTAAATCACCAAAGCTACGTTGTTACCAATCAGCATGGCAGCAATAAATTTGGATGGATTTTCGGTAAGTTTAGTTAAGATTCTAGACAAGAAATCGTCTTGTTTCTTTTCTATTTCAAGGTAAATTTTGTTTGCGGAAATAAAAGCTATTTCCATTCCAGAAAAAAAGGCTGCTAGTATTAAACATATTATTATAATACTAATTTCCATTTTTATTGGTTTTTGTTACGATTATTTTGCTTATTGATAAATCGTCTCCTAAAGAAAAACATAAAAGCCGACATTCCCGCAATTACAAAGTAGAAAGGGTAACTTTCATCACCTTCATTGAGTTTCACTATAGCATCGTAAGTAAAAAAAAGCGCTATAATAATGTAAACGTATTGTGTATATTTTAAATATCCCATAATCTTATTATTCTTCGTCTGATTCAATTTCACCGCTTATTCGCTGCGAATTAATCACTTTAAAATCTTTACTAAAATCTATTCCCTGACCATGAGAAATACCTTTGGCATCTGTCAGTTTAAATTTTCTCTCAGTATAAAACCATTCATTTTTCTGATCGAAATACAATTGTTCTGTTTCTAAAACTTGGCCTGCTTCTGAGGTAATTTTCACTTTACCAATCAGGTCAATTATTTGCGTAGGCTTATACGAAACAGCATAATTTGCTTTTACAAAAGTACGTTTTTGTTTTTTATCGTATAAAGTAACATCTATCCCTTTTGGGAATTCTGTAAAAGGAAAATCAAGATTAGAATAGTCCAGCATTTTAGGACTTATCAAAACGCCTGTTATACGCCCGGAGTCTGTATACTTAATATTAATTGTATCTGCATCACTTCCTGGCACAAACTCAGAGAAGTTAATTTTCTGAACTTCTTTAAAATTACTTTCGCATCCAAAAAATAGTGTCACAGCAAAAACTGTGACAACTAGCAGACTATATCTCTTTGGTAAATTCATTTGCCAAATGTAGTAAATTGTAATGAGCTTAGAAAAGATAAAATATTATGTTTATTGGAATTTACTCTTCACGAACCATTTGTCATTGAAAGAGAAACTTAAACTAAAATTAACGTAATTCTCTTGTACTAAATTGGAAGAAACAGTTCCTCGCTTTCCAAATTCGATTCCAAAATTGACATTTGAAAAAGATCCTGGAATTGGAATTCCTGCTCCAAGACTCATTCCGATATCTTTAATTGATTCATTATTGACTATTAAACCAATTTTTTCATATTTCAAACCTGCTCTATAGGTAATTCTACTCATATAACTTGTAAAAGAGTTATAATTAGGCAAGTAATATCCACCTACAGCATATTTTGAATAGCTTTCGTAACTTACATTTTCAGCAGAATTATAATAATTTGCTAATTGTCCTGCTCCCTGAAAAGTCATATTTGCTCCAACAAGCCATTTTCTTGCTTCTCCAAGTCCTAAGCCAATACTTAATTTATTAGGAAGTTTTAAATCAGTTGAATTTGCTGGATATGCATAAGGATCTGGATCGCCCTGAACCGAAATTACTCTAGTATTATCTGAGCTCAAATTACTAGCAAATGAATAACTCAAGCTAGAAAACAAACTCATTTTCTTATATACTTTTTTCTGGTACATTGTACCGATACTAAAACCCATTCCAGATATTTCAGAAGTATTCACCTCTGCTGTACCATTATCTACTCCCGTAATCCCTTCTACGCTAGTTGTTGTGATTTTACCAAAATTATATTGTGCATCTACCCCAATATTCCAGTTCTTTGTGATTTTATAACCTAATCCAAAGTATACTTTATTTACTCCTCCTTTTCCATCAAGCTGTGAACTGGTTGCTCCTTCTGTTGCTGAATTATCATTACGAATTTTGTATCCCACTGAAGAAACAGGTATCAAACCAAATGAAGCACCAAATTTCCCCATCGGAATTCCTAATGCTAAATAATCAAAAGTAGTACGCTGTGCTTTTTCTGATTGAGAACTTGTTTTTAAATTAGAAGTAGCAAATGTTCCTCCAACTGTAAAAGTCGTTTGCATTAAGCTGGCGTAACTTGCCGGATTTTCCAAATTTAAGTGAATCGAATCCTGCTCCACAGCAACCCCTGCCATCATTCTGTTTTCAAGAGTTCCCTTGAATCTCGCATCTCCTATTCCGAAAAAAGAATAAGGTGAAGCAGTACCTTGTTGAGCGAATGAAACGAATGATATAAGCAAACAAGCGCTTATTAATACTTTTTTAATCATTGTCGATTTTATATTGATATGTTTGGTTCAAACTCTCTAGAAGGAAATTTGAATTGGCAAATATGGTATTTTTTAATCGTTTAGCCAAAAAATCTGCATCGCCTCCCGTTAAAATTATGATAAAATTTGAAAAGTCCCTGCGATAATCATCGATAAAACCGTCAATCTCATAGACGAAACCGTTGACAACCCCAGAATGTATGGCTTGTGCAGTTGAGTTTCCAATATAATCATTAGGTGTCTCTAATGTGAGTAACGGCAGTCTGGCTGTAAAATTATGCAATGATTCATAACGCAAACGAAGCCCTGGAGAGATCGCTCCTCCCAAATAATTGTCATTTTCGTCGATAAAATCGTAGGTAATACAGGTTCCGGCATCAATTACCAATCTGTTTTGTTTTGGAAATTGAAGAGTTGCTCCAGCCGCCAAAATCATACGATCTATTCCCAAAGTTTTTGGAGTTGCATATTTATTATGAAATGGAAAAACATCTTCGTGTGTAAAAAAATGAATTTTCAGTTGTTTTTCGAATGTTAAAAAAGATTGCTTTTCGATATTTCCAACCGATGCAACGACCAAATCGGAGCAATCTGGAAACTCATTTAAAATTTTTTTTATTTTTTCTTCAAGCTCTGTTTTCTCAAAAATAAAATTCTTCAGAGCAGTACTTCCCTCAAAGACAGATGCTTTAATTCGGGTATTTCCAACATCAACAGTTAAAACCATTTTACATTTTTGTTTCTGCGAAGATACGAATTGATTTTTTTTCTAAAATGTTTTGGAGAAACGGAAAATGATTCTATCTTTGCACCCGCAATACGCACAAAACGGTACCTTAGCTCAGATGGTAGAGCAATGGACTGAAAATCCATGTGTCCCTGGTTCGATCCCTGGAGGTACCACGAAACCCACTCAACTGAGTGGGTTTTTTGTTTTTTATACTTTTCTGTTTTTTAATTGTACTAATTTTTTTCTGCCACGAATTCACGAATTTCCTCTAATTAAATTCTTGCGTGAAATACTAGCAAAATAATTTCTCGGATTTTTAGTGCGTAAACTATAAAGCACATTGTTTTGTCATTTCGAGGAACGGGAAATCTTCGCGAGTAGCTCCTCATATTAATTCGTCAATCTTTGTAGAGTTACTTGTGAAGATTTCTCCCTGCGGTCGAAATGACAAAATGAAGATAAAACATTGTAAATACAGGAAAAAATTAGCGGAAATTAGTTGAATTCGTGGCAAAATAATTTCTCTTTTTTTTAAACCGCAAGGTTCGCAAAGCTATTTTAAACTTTGCGAACCTTGCGGTTTTTTCTTTGCGCTCTTTGCAGTTAAAGCTTTTTTAATTCAAAACAAAAAGTCAACAAATTAATAGTTTTTGTTAAAAAAGTATTGACTGAATAAAAAAATATCTTATATATTCGTAAAACTATATTTTTACCTTTCAATTATTAACAAGATCTCAAAGCAGTTTTATGAGCGAAACTTCTACTAAGGGCATTTGGAAAGTAATTTCGGCCTCTTCTATGGGTACCATGATCGAATGGTATGACTTTTACATCTTCGGCAGTCTGGCCGTTGTAATTTCTACAAAATTTTTCCCCAGTGACAATCCAACCGCAGCGTTTTTATCTACTTTAGCCACTTTTGCGGCTGGATTTGTGGTGCGTCCGTTTGGAGCTTTATTTTTTGGAAGACTTGGAGATATTATTGGCCGTAAATATACTTTTATGGCTACCTTATTATTAATGGGAGGTTCTACTTTTTTAATTGGCTGTATTCCGAGCTACGAAACAATTGGTTTTCTTGCTCCTTTATTAGTTTTAATTTTAAGATTACTTCAGGGACTTGCTCTTGGAGGTGAATATGGCGGCGCCGCAACTTATGTAGCAGAACATGCTCCAGCTGGACAAAAAGGTTACTGGACTTCCTGGATTCAAACTACGGCTACTGTTGGTTTGTTTATTTCATTAATGGTTATTCTTGCTACCAAAAGTATGCTTTCTCCAGAGGCTTTTGATTTATGGGGATGGCGTGTTCCTTTTTGGGTTTCGGTTGCCATGGTGGGGGTTTCTTATTTAATTAGAAAAAACATGGATGAATCTCCTGTTTTTGCCAAAGCTAAAAAAGAAGGAACAACAAGTACAAACCCATTAAAAGAGAGTTTTGGAAATCGATATAATTTAAAATTTGTTTTATTGGCTTTATTTGGAGCGACTATGGGTCAAGGAGTTGTCTGGTATACGGGACAATTTTATGCTATGAGTTTTATGAAAACGGTTATGAATGTTGATTCTTCTCAAGTAGATGAATTATTAGGAATTGCACTTCTGATCGGTACTCCATTTTTTATTATATTTGGATGGCTGAGTGATAAAATTGGACGTAAATATATTATGATGTTCGGAATGTTGCTGGCTATACTATTATACAGACCTATTTATAAGGCTATGTATGATACAACAGACATTAACAAGAAAACCGAAATTATTGAAAACCCCACCGTTTTAACTGAGAATACAGCTAACGGAGGCTCTGTAACTACGATTCAAAAAAAATATACAGATGGTACATCCGTGGTGGAGAAAAAAACGTACATAGGCAAAAAAGATGCTCAAACTAGTATTTCAGTAACAATTAATTCAAGTGATAAATGGACTTTAATCTTCTTCGTTTTTATTCAGGTACTATTTGTAACGATGGTTTATGGTCCGATTGCCGCTTTCTTAGTCGAAATGTTTCCAACTAAAATTAGATATACTTCTATGTCTTTACCTTATCATGTTGGAAACGGAATTTTTGGAGGTTTACTTCCTGCTATTTCTACTTATTTTGTATCACATGCCAAAACAGCTGGCAAAACCGATTTTTATCTTGACGGATTATGGTATCCTATTATTATTGCAGGAATCTGCTTTGTGATTGGAATGATTTATATTGACAACAAAAACGAAACTACTCACCTTTAAAATTTAAAAAATGAACAAAATCAAACAAGTTTTAGGGGCTTTATGGATTGCTTTAGCGGCGGCGGCGGCTTATTTCTGTGTATTTGAATTTGGCTTACCTAAACTACTTTCGGAACAACAGGACGATTTGGTATTTGGTGCAATTATTCTATTCATACTAACTCCGCTTATTGTTATGGGTTTAGGAACATTTGGGTATTATTCGCTTATTGGAGAATACAACAAAAAGAAATAAAGAAAAACAATCCACAAAAATTAGAAAAGGGCTGACTACAAATATGCAGAACAGCCCTTGTCGTTACTAACCTAACCAAATTTTTAATCTGTAACGATTTATTTTTATGTTTATCTCTTGATAAACTTCATGACCTGAATTTTATGATTTTCATCAGAAGCTTTCACGATATACAATCCGGTTTGTAATTCACTTACACCAAATTGAAAATCTGAAGAGGCATTAGAATTAAAGCTTTTTACCAATTGACCAGAAACCGAATAAATCTGAACTTTTGTAAAACCTGCATTTAAAGTAAAATAATCTGCTACAGGATTTGGATATAGACTAACTGAATTTCCTTTTTCAAAGTCTTCTATTGCCAAATTCGCAACCTTATTTCCATAAATTCTATATTCTCCTGCTGGCAGATTTACTGTCGCATTTACATCTGTTACGGCAATAGTGGTATTATCCATTAAATTGTACCAAGTTCCTGTATACGGAAAACCTGTTGCTACATTTTGTGCTGTAGTATCAAAATTAGCTAGGATCAAAACATCTTTTAACTGTTCTGAAGTTAAGCTGCTATTCGTTATTTTGATATTCAACGTTAATGAATTGGTATTTGGAATTGTTGAAGTTCCTGAAAAAACGGGTTCCGTCTTTTTGAGTGTAATCATTTTTGCCCAATCGTTGTAGATTTTATTACGATTAGAGTTTCCTAACCAATTGTTTACCCACTGAGGCTGCGGTTTTGTATCTAGTTTACAATCTCCTCCAATTGCATCGCCATCTGTGTTAACTGTATTATCATTACAAGTAAAAATAGAACTCTCCCAACCTAGTTCTCCAAAATGCCAAATCATTTTTGGTCCCGGAATTAATAATGAAACCGCACCAATTGCCGACATTCTTGATAAAGCTGTATTTAATGTTTTTACATTATAAGTACCATTTACAGCGCCATATTGTACATTTTTATACATTAAACGTTCTTCATCGTGACTTTCAGCATAACCTATTAAACGATTTGCCACAAATCCACGACTTGTACTTGACATTTTTGAAATATTGCTGTCTGAAGCATATCCCATCGATAATTGATTGTAAGGATTTGTCATTTTCCCCCACATCATAATTCCTTTGCTTGGCGTTTCTGTAACTTTATAATCTGCCCATTGTTTTTCTTCAGCATCTGTACCTAAATGTTCGAAAATAGTATAATGTGTTGGATCTAAACTCCAAGAATAATCGGCATACTTTTTCAAAACATCAACCCTGTCTTGTTGATAAGCATCTGTACAGGCATTATCTGAAGCGGTACAAGCTTGTGTAAATCCTTTGGTCAAATCCCATCTAAAACCATCAATTTTGTATTCTTGAATCCATTGTTTTATTACTCTTTCTACATAATATTGTGTTTTGGCAGACTGATGATTAAAATCTTCTCCAACATTATAACTGTGTTTAGCAACTGTATTAAAATATGGATTTTCTGCAGTCGGCGACCCAAAACCATCTCCGTCAGGATCATTCATCCACATTCTCACCATTGGATTTCTTCCAAAAGCATGATTTAAAGCAACATCAAGAATTACTGCTATTCCATTTTGATGACACAAATCGATAAATTCTTTTAATTTATCTGATGTTCCGTAAAATTTGTCTAATGCCATATGAAAGGAAGTATTGTAACCCCAGCTTTCATTGCCTTCAAATTCCATAACTGGCATCAATTCGATTGCATTTATTTTAAGATTTTTAAAATAATCTATTTTATCTATTAAACTCTGATAACTTCTACCTGCATCAAAATCACGAACCAAAACCTCATAAACTACTAACTTCTCTTTTTCAGGTTTTACAAAATTAGTTACCTGCCAATTATAAGGAGTTTGTCCTGTTTTTAAAACTGTCACTTCAAAACTTTGTCCTGCTGGATAAACTGGCATATTTGGGTATTTTACCGAAGGAATCGAAGGATCATCATAAGGAGACAAAACCAAAGTTGAATACGGATCTGCTGTTTTCACCATTTTAGGAGAATTAGCAATTGGCGCATTAGTTACAACCCAATATTGATAAGTATTATTTACACCAGAAACCAATCCTGTTAACTCCAGCCAGAATTTTCCAGAAACCGGATCTTTTTTCATTGCATAAGCAGATGTTGGCTGCCAGTTATTGAAACTTCCTGCAACATAAACGAAATCTTTTAGTGGTGCGTCTAAAACCAAAGTTGCTTTTGTAACATCACTTGAATTATAATTGATTCCGTCAACCAATCCTGTCGGCATGGCCTGAGAAACTGTATTTGGATTTACAACTACCGCAAACTTTTTAGAAATTGTAGTAGTTCCCTGAGTCACTATCAATTCATAATTTTGATTTCCCGTGATATTAGCATGATTGTAAGAATAGCTGGAAGTACTTGCGTTTGTATTTATTGTTATTCCGTTTGATTTTAAAGCATAACTCGCTACTCCATTTGTATTTGTTGCAGCAATATTAAAACCAGAGCCCGAAGAAATAATTGAAGTACTATTTTCTGTTGGTGAAGTTAGCGAAACCTGAAAAGATCCGACTTCAACCACAATATCTTGTGATTGTTTACCCCCAGTTCCGTCTTTCGCTTTGATTAGAAATCCAATTCTTCCGATTCCGTTTCTATTAAAATATACCGACGGAGTAAATGATTTTGTATAGGTATCTGTTCCTGCATTATAAGTAAATTTAGCCGCTTCATTTGATGCGGTCCATGAACCGTTCGAAGGAGAATCCATTTGGTTCGTATCATTTACATCATAAGACCAAGACCAAAGATAAAGTGCATTTCCTGTTACACCCCAACTACTTTCATTAATACTATTTCCGTTAATTGTAATCGTGATAGGTGTGGTATCTTCAAATGTTGATGGATTTATAGAATAAGTTACTGTCTGTACCTGGGCAAAAACAGTTACTGCCATCAACAAAAAAATTGATAGTAAAGTTTTTTTCATAATCAGTGTGGTTATTTGATTAGTAAGTTTGATTAAAAAAGGGCTATCAGCAGATAGCCCTTTTTCAGTTATTAACTGAAGTTTTTATTGATTTGGAATCATCAAATAACTTCCGTCTAAATCATTGAAATAAATTACATATTTAGATTTTGCCACAGGAATATTATCTCCTGTACCTCCTCCTGAGAAAGGAGTATTTCCTCCCCAAGAAACATCCCAAGCATCATTTGCTCTGAATTTCATCCCACCATCATTTAGAGAAGTAACACCCAAAGTCCAAGCGTGTGCATTAAAAGTTGATTTCATCATTGGTGTTGATGCATCCCATCCTTTAGCAGTTGCATCTCCAATAATACCTATCTTATCTTTATCATAAGTTGGCGCTGTAGCTCCTGCTGCATAAGCTTTTAAAGTATAAACTAGAGTTGTAGTATTAAACTCAAAAGTATAATACCCATCTGTTGGAATAGTAAATTCACCAGCATTATCTTTAATCTCAATTGAAGTATCACTAGCTTTACCTAATTGAGAAGCCCAGCTTCCTTTTTCAGAAATTAGCTTAAAGTTACCTGCTTTAAAAAATCCTACAAACTTATATGCATCAGCTTTTTTTCCGTTTCTAAACATTGGTTGGTGATTGGTATCAACATTGTTATCCCATCCTCCAACTACAGCTGCACCAATTAAGTACCAGTCAGTAAAGTCATAAGTAACTCTTCCTATATAAGGAGTAATACTAATTGTAATTAAATTTTTTCCAACTTGAGCAAAAGAACTCGCTACACTTGAAGCGATTCTTACATCATACATTGCAGAAACTTCTGGCTTTCCTCCAAGATCAATAGCTGCTTGGTTTAAACCTTTAACAAGGATTGAAGCTTCTGTGGCATTATTTACAGATGCAAGAGTTCTTGCAGCTTTAAAATCGCCTCCTTTTTTATCTATCAACAAAGTATATTTTACTGCAACATCTGCAGAATATCCAGCGGTTGACCAAGTAAATTTAGCAGCTTCTTTATCTGCCTCATTAACATCCAAAACATAATTTTGTCCTGTTGCTGGCGCAGTAATTTCTGGAGCTCCAGTAGTGTTAAGAATTGGTCTCTCGTCTACTGCATCAGCATTACATGATACTGCTAATACACCAACAAATGCGACTAAAATTTTATATATATTTTTCATTTTAAGTTCTATTAGAGATTAGTATCCTGGATTTTGCTTCAATGTAGGATTAGCCTGGATTGTTTTAGAAGGAATAGGCATTAAATCTCTATATGAGTCTGTTGCTATACCATCCATTGTACCGCCTTTCCATTGCCAAATTTTACTTCCTCCTGTGAATTTTCCAAAACGAATTAAATCTGTTCTTCTATGACATTCCCAGTACAATTCTCTTCCTCTTTCTGCCAAGATAAAATCAAGAGTTAAATCTGCACTTGAAATTGCAGTTGCTTCTGCTCTTCCTCTTATTTGATTGACATAACCTACTGCAGTAGCAATACTTCCCGTAGTAGCTCCTCTTACAACAGCCTCAGCATACATTAAGTAAGCATCAGATAAACGGAATACAGGAAAATCTGTATCAGGTATTTCAGCTCTTTGAGCTGGTGAACCATCAGATTTTTTATTGATATATTTAGTTACCGCATAGCCATCAGTAAATGTTGATATATTGGTAATATCTAGAGCCTGACCATCTGTATGGAACATTCCTCTTTTATCACCAGTAGCAGTTGCATCAGGGAAAAGAGCCACAAACTCTTTACGAGCTCTGGTACCATACCATCCTCCGTCCATACCTCGAGAAGCAGCGTCTATACTTCCTCCGATAGCAGCATGAATAATAAAACTCATTCCTCCACCAGTTGCACGAATAGCATTTCCATCACTGATAATTGGGAAGATAAACTCATTTTGAGCTCCATTTTTATCGTTATCTGCAGAGAATAAATAAGCATAAGGAACGTTTGCAAACGTATATCCTGAATTAATAATTTCACTACATAAAGTTGCTACTTCATTATTTCTTTCAGTTCCTGTATATACTTTAGAATTTAGATAAATTTGAGCCAATAAAAACTTAGCCGCTACTTTATCAACTCTACCATATTCATTTGATCTTGCATTTGCCAAACTACTATCTAAATCTTTCAATTCAGACTCTACAAAAGCAAAAACTTCTGCTCTTGTTTTTTGTTCTGGATAATAGAATCCAACTGGATCTTTCTCTGTAGTAATTGGCACATTACCAAACAAATCCATCAAGTTTACGTAAGAATAAGCTCTTAAGAAACGTGCCTCTGCTCTAAATGTAGCAATCTCAGCTTTTAAAGCAGCATCAACACCTCTTTCTGCCAATTTTTCGTCTGTTGTTTGTCTCAAAAACTCATTTGCCAAACTAATATGATAAGAAGCTCTTGAATAAGTTCCGTATAAAAACTCATTTACAGGCGACCAAGTTTGCATATTTAAGGTTGGTAAAGTTCCATCAGACCAAGCAATAACTGCTTCATCTGTAGGTAATTCTTGTGTTACGAAAAGTAAACGCAAGTAGCTACTAAAATCTCCGCTAAGACCTGAAATATCTGCTTGTCCATCTCCATCATTTCCTCCTACATATAGTCCAGCATATAATTTGGCTAAAACTTGTTTATATGATGCTGGATCTTCAAAAAAAGTATCTGATAAAAATTCATCATCATCTTTTGGGGTCACGTTTAAATCGTCAGTACACGAAGTAAGCGTCATACTTATTCCTAAAATAAATAGGAAAAAATAAGATATATATTTAAATGATATTTTCATTTTGTGTGTTTTAAAATTTGTTTTTCAATGTACTATTAGAAACTTGCGTTTACTCCAAACAAGAATGTTCTTGCTCTCGGATATACGTTACCATCAATTCCGTTGAATTTCTCCGGATCTAACCCATCATATTTTGTAAGTACAAAAACGTTTTGAACACCAGCAGAGAATCTTAAAGAAACATCTTTCAATAATGATTTATCTAAAGTATATCCAAGAGTTACGTTATCCAATTTGATAAAAGAAGCATCTTTTACATAATAATTAGATAAATAACGTTGTGTTCCATTATCTTCAAAAACAAATCCAGTGTTTAAGTAATCTGAACTTACATTCGATAAGTCAGTTTGTCTTCTCAAACCTGCATCTGAGTATCCCATGTTAGAATTTACGTTGTCAAAAATGTAATTTCCTAAACTCGCTCTCCAGTTCATTGTGAAATCAAACTTTTTGTAGTTTAAAGATGAGAACAATCCAAATGTATAATCTGCCGCTGGTTTTTTATATTTGTAACGGTCATTAGCATCAATTTTACCATCTCCGTTTCTGTCTACATAAGCTCCAGCAATTGGTTTATGGTTAGAGTCATACAACTGCTCGTATACAAAAAATGAATTTGGAGCAGATCCAACTGTATTAATCAAAACTTTATTTCCATTTCCACCTTTAATGTTATCTCCTACTTCATAACCTTGAAAACCTTTAACAGTTTGACCTAAATTTTCAATTTTCTGATCTATGTAAGTAGCATTAACAGCTACATTCCAAGTTAAATTATCATTTTTAACAACATCCGATTGTAAACTTAATTCTAGACCTTTTGTTCTTAAATTACCAATATTATTATATCCTTGATTTCTTAAATTAGCACCATCTGGAACCAGTACATCAGCTAATAAATCAGATGATTTTTTATCAAAATAGTTAATAGATCCAGTAATTCTTTCGTTTAAGAATCCAAAATCAACCCCAATATTCATCTCCGACAATTCTTCCCATTTAATATTCGGGTTGTATCCTTCTGGTCTAGCAGTTCTGTAAACCACACCATTAAATATATATTGAGTATTAACAGTACCAAGAGTTACTCTTCTTAAATAATCGTACTGTGGTGGAATATCTTGCTGCCCTGTAGTACCATAACCAGCTCTTAATTTTAAACTAGAAAGCGTTTCATTATCTTTTAAGAAAGACTCTTCTGCTATATTCCATGCAAAAGCACCTCCCATAAAGTTACCCCATCTGTTTTCCTCAGAAAAACGTGAAGTTCCGTCTCTTCTATAATTTAATGTCAAAAGATATTTACTATCATACCCTAAATTCAAACGACCAAAGAACGATTGTAAATTGATATCTGGATCAGTGATAACATCTTCGTTTCTTGTAGCAGCAGGTTGTGTAAGCTCTCCGGACTGATATTTTTCTTTTTGGAACAACTGATAATTATAACCAGCAGTAGCATCCAATTTAAGTTTTCCTAAACTTTTAGTGTAAACAAAGTATGTATTCAAGTTTTTATTTTGAAGATCGTCTGTGTAGGTATTATTATTTCCTAAATTCACCCAATTTCCAGTACTAAAAGGATTTGGCTGATATCCTAAAGCACTTTGTGTACTTTGTCTATTGTACCCGCTGCTGTCGAATCTATCAATACCAGCTTCAGCAACAACTCTTAAATCTTCGAAAAAGTGGAATTTATAATCAATACTAATATTACCCCATTTTCTTGTAGATTTAGATCTTTTATCTTCTTGATTTATTCTTGCAACTGGGTTCTTAGCAGGTAATAATGCTAAGTTTCCATTTGGCTCCAACCATTCAAAATATCCTCCGTAACGAGAACCTGCCTGATAAGGAGACTGCGTAGGATCAAAACTAATAGCAGAACCAATAACTGCATCTTCATCCTGAAATTGATTTTTACTGAAAGATAAATTTCCGCTAATATCAATTTTTAAGTGATTGTCAAATAATACTGGGTTTAACGATATCGATGTCGTAGTTCTTTCAAAAGAAGTATTTCTTAAGATTCCAGGATTATCAACATTTCCAACAGATAAACGTACAGGTAATTTATTAAATAAAGCACCGCTTACAGAGATATTGTTATTGGTTGTAAGAGCGGTATGAAAGATTTCATCCTGCCAATTCGTGCTTGCAGTTCCCATTAATGCTTTTTGAGCATCGCTTCCTTTTGTGTTTACAAAATTACGGAATTGATCTGCGCTCAAAACGTCAACTGTATTAGCAACTGTATTAACACCTACTTGAGAGCTGAAATTAACTTTTACACCACCTTTAGTTCCTTTTTTAGTGGTAATTACAATTACACCATTTGCTGCACGAGAACCATAAATAGCTGCTGCAGAAGCATCTTTAAGAACTGTAAAAGACTCAATATCGTTAGGATCAATTGTAGACAAGATACTTGTAGCACCACTTGGAACAGCGTTGCTTAACGGAAGTCCGTCTAAGATAATCAATGGATCGTTTGATGCACTTAATGAAGATCCTCCACGAATTCTAATATCTGCTTTTGCACCTGGAGCTCCTCCTCCAACAACGTTAACACCAGCAATACGTCCGCCGATTAAACTTTCCGGAGTTACGTTGATACCTTTGTTAAATTCTTTTGCTGAGATTTGAGAAACAGATCCTGTTGCGTCTTTTTTCTTAACAGTACCGTATCCTACTTGCACTACAACTTCTTGCAGTTGATTCGTATCTTCTTCTAACGATACAGCTAAGTTTTTTTGACCATTAAACACTATAGTCGATGTTTTGTATCCAATAAATGAAACCAGAATTTTGTCTCCATTTTTTAGATTAGGCAATTGAAATTTACCATCAAAATCAGTAGAGGTACCTCCAACAGCACCTTGTACGTTTACATTTACTCCTGGTATTGGCTGACCCGTGGCAAGATCAGTTACTGTTCCATTTAAAGTGCTTTGAGCGAACACAGTAAACGGAAGAAGTAGGAATAAAAATAACAACTTTTTGTAAATTGTTTTCATACTTTTTGTTTAAATTAGTTTGAGTTTGTGAATGTTAGTTAAGTCTTTAATTTTACTTCGAATTTCAAAATTATGAATTTATTAACATGCTCAACCAGAGACAATTTTTATTGCTTTACGAAAACGTGGTAGTGTTGAAAACTTTCTATTTTTTGTAATCTTTTAGCGTTAAAATTGCAAATACAAAAATTATTATACACCTTTATTATTAATTAGATTTTTTTCATTTACTATCATGAAACGTAAAATAACCCTAAAACAGATTGCAAAGGAACTTGACGTCTCTATTTCAACTGTCTCAAAATCACTTCGAAACAGTCTTGAAATTGGAGAAGAAACCAGAGAAAAAGTTCAGGCTTTTGCGAAGTTTTATAACTACAAACCCAACAACATTGCTCTTAGTTTAAAAAACCGAAAAACCAAGAGTATTGGCATCATTATTCCCGAAATTGTACACTACTTTTTCTCTACTGTAATCAACGGAATTGAGCAAGTTGCAAACGAATACGGCTATAGTGTCGTTATCTGTGTTTCTGATGATTCTTTTGATAAAGAAGTCTTAAATATGGAGATGTTGGCCAACGGAAGCATCGACGGATTTATCATGTCTCTTTCTAAAGAAACACAGTTTAAAGGAGACTTTCATCATATCACCGAAGTAATCAATCAAGGAATGCCTGTTGTCATGTTTGACCGCGTTACAAACGACATTTTATGCGATAAAGTCATTATTGATGACAAAGCCGCTGCTTATGAAGCCGTTCAGAGTTTGATTGATAATGGACGAAAAAAAATCGCTTTGGTCACTACAGTCGATTATGTAAGTGTTGGAAAACTGAGAACTGACGGTTACGAAAAAGCATTATTAGACAACGGATTACCTTTTAATGAAGATTTAATTATCAAAATTGAAGATGTCGATACTTGCGAAATTACCATCAGTCAACTTTTGCACGATAGAGCTTTTGATGCTGTTTTTGCCGTAAATGAGCTTTTTGCCGTAACTATTATCAAAACCGCAGCAAAAATGGGACTAAAAGTTCCTGAAGATTTAGCTGTAATTGCTTTTACAGACGGAATTATCTCAAAATACTCAACTCCAACCATTACAACTGTAAGTCAGAGTGGCGAAAAAATGGGAAATAAAGCGGCTAAAATGCTTATTGAACGCATAGAAGCCGAAGAAGAAGAGGATGAAGAACATACCGAAAACTACATCACAGAAGTTATTGAGACTCATTTAATAAAAAGAGA
This sequence comes from Flavobacterium sp., assembly GCF_036405015.1. Lineage (GTDB taxonomy): Bacteria > Bacteroidota > Bacteroidia > Flavobacteriales > Flavobacteriaceae > Flavobacterium. Next base: position 42,054 of record NZ_DASWYK010000179.1, read on the forward strand.
ATCTACTGACTAATTTTCTTAAAATCAATACATTCTAAAGCCATAATTTATTTTTATGGCTTTTTTATTAGCATATATAAAAAAATAATTTATACTTTTACGGCCGTCAAGGCTTTTAGTTTTACTTCGAAAAGAACAAAGTTTTGATAAGCAAGGCGCTTATCGTATAATTTTCAAATTACGATAATGGAAAAGCGTAAATTAAGTTTCTGGGAAATTTGGAACATGAGTTTCGGTTTCTTAGGAATACAAATGGGATTCGCACTTCAAAATGCAAATGCCAGCAGAATTCTTCAAATTTTTGGTGCAGATGTACATGAACTTTCGTGGTTCTGGATTATTGCTCCCTTAATGGGATTAATAGTGCAGCCTATTATTGGTCATTACAGCGATAAAACCTGGGGAAGATTCGGCAGACGAAAACCTTTCTTTTTAGTGGGAGCCGTTTTAGCTTCTGTGGGATTAATTTTAATGCCGCAAGCTAACATTTTCATTTCTGTTTTACCAGCTTTATGGGTTGGAGCCGGAATGTTAATGATCATGGACGCTTCTTTCAACATTGCTATGGAACCTTTCCGTGCGCTTGTTGGAGATAATTTAAGAACCGATCAGCGTACTGCAGGATTTAGTATCCAAACTTCATTAATTGGTTTTGGAGCCGTAATTGGTTCAGCGCTTCCGTACATTTTAACGAAATATTTTGGCGTGCCAAACAGCACGGTTCCAGGAAGTGTTCCGTTAAATTTGACTTTATCGTTTATTATTGGTGCGGCAGTTTTAATTGGTTCCATCTTAGTAACCTTATTCACAACCAAAGAATATTCACCTGACGAATTGGCAAAATTTGAAGATCCACAAAATGAGGTGGTTTCTGATTCTGAAGAAAAATCAAAAATCACAGACATCTTTACAGATTTTGCAAAAATGCCAACCACAATGCGTCAGCTTAGCTGGGTGCAATTTTTTTCTTGGTTTGGATTATTCGGAATGTGGGTTTTTACAACGCCAGCCATCGCGCATCATATTTACGGATTACCATTAGAGGACACTTCTAGCCAGCAATATCAAGACGCTGGAGACTGGGTCGGAATTCTATTTGGTGTTTACAACTTAGTTTCTGCTATTGTCGCTTTGTTTTTCTTACCCTACATCGCAAAAAAAATCGGTCGAAAAGCAACACATTCACTTTCATTGGTTATTGGTGGAATTGGTTTAATCTCCATTTATTTCATGCCAAATGAAAATTGGGTTGTGCTACCGATGATTTTAATCGGAATTGCTTGGGCTAGTATTTTGGCCATGCCATATGCAATTCTTGCTGGATCTATAACACCTAAAAAAATGGGTGTTTACATGGGAATCTTCAACTTCTTTGTAGTTATACCACAAATTGTAAATGCGTTAATCGGAGGCCCAATTGTAAAATATCTTTACAACGGAGATGCCATTTATGCTTTGGTGACAAGCGGTGTCAGCTTTTTAATTGCTGCAGCTTTAGTTTCTAAAGTAAAAGACGTAGACGACTTTTCTCAAAAATCATAATTAAGAATAATTTTTCCCTCAAAATGAACAAAAAGGCATTTATATTCGACCTTGACGGCGTAATTGTAGACACCGCCAAATACCACTTTTTGGCCTGGCAAAAAATCGCTCAGTCATTAAATATAAATTTTACACACGAAGACAACGAACTTTTAAAAGGTGTAAGCCGAGTTCGTTCGTTAGACATTATACTTGGATTAGGCAATGTTGAAGCTTCTCAGGAAGACAAAGACAAATGGCTGATTCAAAAAAACGAAGATTATTTATCTTATTTAGTTGACATGGATGAAAGTGAGATTCTTCCAGGAGTTTTTAAAATTCTTCAACTATTAAAAGATCAAAATCAAGGAATTGCACTAGGTTCTGCTAGTAAAAATGCAAGACCAATTTTAGAAAAAACGGGAATCATCTCTTACTTCGATGTTATTGTTGACGGAAACGACGTTACCAATGCAAAACCAGATCCCGAAGTTTTCTTAAAAGCGGCTCAATTATTAAATATTGATCCAAAAAATGCAATTGTATTTGAAGATTCTGTTGCCGGAATTCAGGCAGCAAATATCGCAGACATGGTAAGTGTTGGAATTGGTGAGGAAACAATTTTGCATGAGGCTGATTTCATTTTTAAAGATTTCACTGTAATGGATGAAAACTTTATCGAATCATTAATCACAAAATAAAAATCAATCATAAAGCAATCAATCACAAAAAACACTGTAAAAACAAATGAATCAAGATTATATAAAACCAGACAATTGGTCCATAATAGAAGAAGGATTTGATGTCGAAAGAGTAAAATCGTCTGAAAGTCTTTTTAGTATCGGGAACGGTGCTATGGGACAGCGCGCGAATTTTGAAGAAACATATTCTGGCGAAACTTTCCAAGGAAGTTACATTGCAGGTATTTATTATCCAGACAAAACAAAAGTGGGCTGGTGGAAAAACGGTTATCCGAAATATTTCGCCAAAGTTTTAAATGCTCCAAACTGGATTGGAATTGATATCGAAATCAACGAAGAAAACCTTGATTTACACAATTGTACCGAAGTTAGAAATTTCCGAAGAGAATTGAACATGAAAGAAGGATGGTACAATCGTTCTTTTGAAGCAGTCCTTAAAAACGGAACTGAAATTTCAGTAAATATCCGTCGTTTTCTTTCTCTAGATTTAGACGAAGCCGGAGTGATCAAATACGATATTACACCTTTAAACAAAGATGCAAAAATCGTTTACAAACCGTATATCGATGCTGGTGTAACGAATGAAGATGCCAACTGGGAAGAAAAATTCTGGGAACCTCTTGAAGTTAAAAAAGGAACAAACGAAGCTTTTGTAACGGCTCAAACTTTCAAAACGCATTTTAAAGTTACGACTTTCATGCACAATACGATTTTGGCTAATGGTGAAGATGCTCATATTTCGCCTTCCACAATCGACTCAACAACAGATAAAGTTCAGTACACTTACGGAACTATTATCGCAAAAGGACAAACCTCAACAATTCAAAAAATTGGAGGTTATACGGTTTCTTTAAACCACGAAAACACTTTAGCTGGAGCAGAAAAAGTAATTAAATCTGCTGTGACGCTAGGTTACGAAACTTTGCTTCAAAACCAAATTGATGCTTGGGCAAAAGTTTGGGAAATGTCAGATATTACTATTGAAGGTGATGTCAAAGCACAGCAAGGAATTCGTTTCAACATTTTCCAATTGAACCAAACGTATTCAGGAAAAGACAGCCGATTAAACATTGGTCCAAAAGGATTTACTGGAGAAAAATACGGCGGATCTACATATTGGGACACTGAGGCGTATTGTATTCCGTTTTATATGGCTACAAAAGATCAGCAGGTTGCGAGAAACTTATTGACGTATCGTTACAATCAATTGGACAAAGCGATTGAAAACGCTAAAGATAATTTAGGTTTCAAAAATGGCGCAGCTTTGTACCCAATGGTAACCATGAATGGTGAAGAATGTCACAACGAATGGGAAATCACACATGAAGAAATTCACAGAAATGGAGCGATTGCTTTTGCGATTTACAACTATTACCGTTACACCGGAGATTACTCTTATATTCCAGAAAAAGGTTTAGAAGTGTTGATCGGAATTGCGCGTTTTTGGCATCAGAGAGCTTCTTTCTCTAAAGACAAAAACCAATATGTAATTCTTGGCGTTACAGGTCCAAACGAATACGAAAACAACATCAACAATAACTTCTACACGAATTATATTGCAAAATGGTGTATTGATTTTGCTTCGGAACAAATCGAAAAAGTCGCTTCAGAATATCCTGCAGATCACAAAAGAGTTTTAGATAAAGTAAATCTTTCATCAGCAGAAATTCAAGAATGGAAAAAAGTGGCAGATGACATGTACTTCCCTATTTCTGAAGAACTTGGAATCTACTTACAACAAGATGGTTTCTTAGACAAAGATTTAGTTCCAGTAAAAGATTTAGATAAATCACAGCGTCCTATTAACCAAAAATGGTCTTGGGATCGTGTGTTGCGTTCACCATACATCAAACAAGCCGACGTTTTACAAGGTTTTTATTTCTTCGAAGATCATTTTTCGAAAGAAGAATTAAAACGCAATTTCGAATTTTACGAATCATTTACAGTACACGAAAGTTCGCTTTCGCCTTGCGTACACTCGATTCAGGCTGCAGCTTTAGATAAAATGGACATGGCATATACATTTTATTTAAGAACCTCTCGTTTGGATTTGGATGATTATAATAAAGAGGTGGAAGAAGGTTGTCATATCACGTCAATGGCCGGTACATGGATGAGTATCGTGGAAGGCTTTGGAGGAATGCGTGTTAAAAATAACCAACTTCATTTCTCACCAAAAATTCCAAAAGAATGGAAAGGTTATTCGTTTAAAATCAATTTCAGAAACCAGATTTTAAAAGTTTCTGTAAATCATAATGAAACCACCTTTACAGTTGACGGTGATCAGGATTTAGAAATTATAGTAAATGGCAAAGCTATAACGGCTGATAAACTCGTACAAATTAATTAAATTACAATTCTCTAAAAATCTAAAAACATGAAAAACTTATTTTTCGCCAGTTTAGTTTTGTTTGCGGTTAGCACGATTGCTAAAGCGCAGCAATTAAAATCTCCCGAAGGAAAGTTCGTAATGGAATTTTCGCTTCAAAGCGACGGAACTCCAACTTACAACTTAAAATATAAAAACAAAGAAGTTGTAAAAACCAGTAAATTAGGTCTTGAACTTAAAGATGACAAAAAATCTTTATTGAATGATTTTACAATTGCTGATACTAAAACCTCAACTTTTGACGAAACTTGGAAACCAGTTTGGGGAGAAGTGGATCACATCAGAAATCATTATAATGAGTTGGCAGTAACTTTAAACCAAAAAAGCACAGACAGACAAATTGTAATTCGTTTTCGTTTGTTTGATGACGGTTTAGGTTTCCGTTACGAATTCCCAGCGCAAAAGAATCTTACTTACTTTGTAATTAAAGAAGAAAGATCTCAATTTGCCATGACTGGAGATCACACAGCTTTCTGGATTCCTGGAGATTACGATACTCAGGAATACGATTATACAAAATCTAAATTATCAGAAATTAGAGGTTTATCTCAAAAAGCTTACACAGCAAACGTTTCTCAAAAATCTTTTTCACCAACAGGAGTTCAAACTTCTTTGATGTTAAAAACAGCTGATGGAATCTACATCAACTTGCACGAAGCGGCTTTGATTGATTATTCTTGTATGCACTTGAATTTAGATGATAAAAACTTAGTTTTCGAATCTTGGTTAACACCAGATGCAAAAGGAGACAAAGGACACATTCAAGCGCCAAATCATTCGCCTTGGAGAACGATTATCGTGAGCGATGATGCAAGAGAAATTCTTTCATCAAAAATGACTTACAACTTAAATGATCCATCAAAAATTGACAATACTTCTTGGATTAAACCAGTAAAATACATTGGTGTTTGGTGGGAAATGATTACAGGAAAAAGCTCTTGGTCATACACAAACGATTATCCAACAGTTCAATTAGGTGTTACCGATTTCGCGAAAGCAAAACCAAACGGAACGCACGGAGCAAACAATGCTAACGTAAAAAAATACATTGATTTCGCTGCTGCAAATGGTTTTGATGCTGTTTTGGTTGAAGGATGGAACGAAGGCTGGGAAGACTGGTTTGGACATTCAAAAGATTATGTGTTCGATTTCTTGACGCCTTACCCAGATTTTGATGTAAAAGGTCTTCACGAATATGCAAAATCTAAAGGGGTGAAAATCATCATGCACCACGAAACTTCAGGTTCTGTTCGTAACTACGAGCGCCACATGGATGCTGCTTACAAATTCATGAACGATAACGGATACGATGCTGTAAAAAGCGGTTACGTAGGTGATATTTTGCCAAGAGGTGAAAATCACTACAGCCAATGGATTGTAAACCATTATCAATACGCAATCGAAAAAGCAGCTGATTATAAAATTATGGTAAATGCTCACGAAGCAGTTCGTCCAACTGGAATTGCAAGAACGTATCCTAACTTAATTGGAAACGAAGCAGCAAGAGGAACAGAATACCAAGCTTTTGGTGGTTCTAAACCAAATCACGTAACGGTTTTACCTTTTACAAGATTAATTGGTGGTCCAATGGATTACACGCCTGGAATCTTCGAAATGGATATCAGCAAAATGAATCCTGATAATAAATCGCATGTAAACAGTACAATCTGTAATCAATTGGCTTTATATGTTACAATGTACAGCCCATTGCAAATGGCTGCTGATACTCCAGAAAACTACAACCGTTTTCCAGATGCATTTCAATTCATTAAAGATGTTGCTGTAGATTGGTCTGAAAGTAAATATATCGAGGCTGAACCTGGAGATTTTATTACTGTAGCTCGTAAAGCAAAAGGAACAAACAACTGGTTCGTTGGAAACGTAAACGGAGAAACTCCACGTACATCAAACATCGATTTCAGTTTCCTTGAAAAAGGTAAAAAATATACCGCAACAATTTATGCTGATGCAAAAGATGCGCATTACAAAACAAATCCGCAGGCTTACACTATCAAGAAAATTGCTGTAACTAATAAATCTAAATTATCTCAGTTTTCTGCTCCGGGAGGAGGATATGCGATCAGCATTATTGAAACGAAATAATTTTCTAAAAGACAAGTAATTTCCCCCATAATTACTTGTCTTTTTACTATCAAATCAAATTAAGAAGTTAAATTTGAAGTACTTTTTTTCTTCATCTTTAGATAAATTAACATGAGCCTCAAACTTAACTTCCTGATTTTTCTTTTTGTCCTTTTCGGATTTAATACTTATTCTCAAAACAAAGCAAAAGCATCTTATGATTATCTTTTGTATTTGCCGAAAGATTATGCAAAAGGAACCAAAAAATATCCGCTTGTGATTTATTTGCATGGCGGTTCGCAAAAAGGAAACGATTTGAATAAACTGAAAATCTACGGCCTTCCCTATTTAGTAGAAAAAGGTCAGGATTTCGATTTTATAATAGCTTCTCCGCAATGTCCGGATAATAAATACTGGTCAACTGAGAATTGGTTTGAATCGCTTTATGCCGAATTAAATTCGAAATATAGAATCGATACAGACCGAATTTACCTCACTGGAATAAGCATGGGAGGTTATGGGACATTCATTACAGCTTTAGATTTTCCAGATAAATTTGCTGCTATTATGCCGTTTTGTGGCGGAGTAAACGACAGTGATTTAGCCCGAATCTGTAATTTGAGCAAAATTCCTGTTTGGACTTTTCACGGAACAGCCGATGATAAAATTCCATTTAGTGAAACCGAAAGAATTGAAAAAGGTTTGGAATCATGTGAAACCAATAAAAATTTCAAGTTTACTCGTTTAGAAAATCAAGGACATGAAATTCAGTATTTATATGAAACAAAACCTGAAATCTATAAATGGATGCTCAAACAGAAGAAATCGAATAAAATCAAAACTTGATTTTATTACACATTCATAAAAATACAAACTATGAAAAACCAAAAAACATCACTTATCTATAAATTAGTCCTTTTGGTTTTGTTGTTTTCCGCTTCCGCGAAAGCACAAATCCAAAAAGTAGAACCGCCTTTCTGGTATGCAGGAATGAAAAATTCGGAACTGCAGATTATGTTCTACGGAAAAAATATTTCGCACTACGAAACTTCGGTTTCCAACAATGTTGCGATTAAAAATGTCGAAAAAACAGAAAATCCAAACTATCTTTTCGTAACGATTGATACGAAAGATGTAAAGGCTTCTGAATTAGTTTTCTCTTTCAAAAACAATAATAAAGTTGCTTTTAAACAAAAATATACGCTAAAAGAAAGAAGAGCGAATTCTGCCGACAGAAAAAGTTACGATGCCTCTGATTTAATTTACTTAATCATGCCAGATCGTTTTGCAAACGGAAATCCGAAAAACGACAGCGACGCTTCTTTAACTGAAAAAGCAAACCGTCAAGATCCAAGTGGACGTCATGGCGGAGATATCGAAGGAATCATCAAAAACTTAGATTATATTTCGGCTCTTGGTGCCACTACAATCTGGAGCACGCCTTTATGCGAAGACAACGACAAACAGCATTCGTACCACACTTACGGACAATCTGATGTTTATAGAATCGATTCTCGTTACGGAACGAATGAAGATTATGTTCGTTTATCTAATGAAATGCACAAAAAAGACATGAAACTGGTTATGGATTATGTAACGAATCACTGGGGAATTACGCACTGGATGATGAAAGATATTCCAACAAAAACTTGGTTCAATCAATTCGAAAACTTTACGCAAACACACCACAGACGTGAAGTAATTACAGATATTCACGCTTCAAAAATCGATCAGGAAGTTTGTGTTGATGGTTGGTTTGTGCCTTCAATGCCGGATTTGAATTTAAGAAATCCGCTTGTTGCTAAATACTTAACTCAAAATGCCATTTGGTGGATTGAATATGCTAATTTGGATGGTTTCCGTGTGGACACTTATAATTATTCAGATAAAACGGCGATGGCAAATTGGGCAAAAGCGATTACAACTGAATATCCTAATTTTAATATTGTGGGTGAAATCTGGATGCACAATCAAGCGAATTTAGCTTTTTGGCAGAAAGACAGTAAAATTGGAGCGATTGAAAACTACAATTCAAATCTTCCTTCTGTAATGGATTTTACGCTTCAAAGTCAAATTACTTCTGCTTTCAACGAAAATGAGCCAAGCTGGGACAACGGATTGATTAAATTCTATAACAATTTTGCAATGGATTTTCTATATCCAGACACCAATAACATTTTGGTTTTTGCCGAAAATCACGATACCGATCGTATGAATGATAAGTTCAAATACGATTTACCAAAATACAAACTGGCTATGACTCTGTTGGCTACAGTTCGCGGAATCCCGCAGATTTATTACGGTTCAGAAATTGGAATGGGCGGTGATAAAGGTAAAGGCGGAGATGCCGATATTCGTCAGGATTTCCCAGGCGGATGGGCTGGAGATAAAAATAATGCTTTTACAAAAGAAGGAAGAACTCCAGAACAAGCTGCTTTCTTTGATTTCAGTTCAAAATTATTCACTTGGAGAAAAACAAACGAAGCCGTCCATTTCGGAAAAATGACACATTACATTCCTGAAAACAATACATATGTTTATTTCAGATATACAGATGCAAAAACAGTAATGGTAGTTTTCAATAACAATGCAAAAGAGCAAGTTGTAAAAACAAATCGTTTCAAAGAAAGCATCAAAAACTTTAAATCAGGAAAAGATGTTATCACAGGAAAAACTTTCGATTTAGCTTCTGAAATTACATTAGAACCAAAATCAGCTTTGGTTTTAGAATTGGAATAAAGCTTAACCGCAAAGGGCGCAATATTTTTTTGCCACAGATTAATTTGATTAACACTGATTTTTGTTCGCCACGAATTTCACGAATCTCCACGAATTATTTACTCCTATTTAAATTTGTGAAAATTCGTGAAATTCGTGGCAAAAGAAAAAAATCCTTTTAAATCCTTTTAATCTGTGGCTATTTTTTTCACCTAAAAAATTCCTAAATAATGAAAAAATACACTTTCCTTTTTTTATCTTTAGTATTCATAATTACGGGTTGTTCTGGCTCGAAATCAGTTACAATGAATAATAACAATACTTCGAAAATACCTTTTGTTTGGGAAGGAGCAAATGTTTATTTTTTACTTACAGACCGTTTTTACAACGGCGATAAATCAAACGATTCAAATTTCAACCGAACCAAAACTCCCGGAAAACTACGTGGATTTGAAGGCGGAGATATTATCGGAATCACTAAAAAAATCGAATCAGGTTATTTTGAAAAATTAGGAATCAATGCCATTTGGCTGACGCCGATTGTAGAGCAGATTCACGATGGTGTTGATGAAGGAACCGGATTGAGTTATGGTTTTCATGGTTATTGGGCAAAAGATTGGACAGCTTTAGATCCGAACTTCGGAACAAAAGAAGATTTAGCCAATTTGGTAAAAAAAGCACACGAAAAAGGTATCAGAATAGTTTTAGACGGCGTAATCAATCATACGGGTCCAGTAACTCCTGAAGATCCCGTTTGGCCTTCTGATTGGGTTAGAACGGGCGTTGTCTGTGATTATAAATCTTTCGAAAATACTACAATGTGTACTTTGGTTGATAATCTTCCTGATGTAAAAACGGAAAGTACTCAAAACGTAGAACTCCCTCCTTTTTTAATTGAAAAATGGAAAAAAGAAGGCCGTTATGAAAAAGAAATTGCTTCTTTAGACGAATTCTTCAAAAGAACAGGATATCCAAGAAGTCCCAAATATTACATTATAAAATGGCTGACCGATTATATTCTGGAATTTGGAATTGATGGTTACCGTGCCGACACCGTAAAACACACCGAAGAAGGGGTTTGGGCCGATTTCAAAAAAGAATGTGATTATGCTTTTGAAACCTGGAAAAAACACCACCCGATGCAGGTTTTAGATCAGAATCCATTTTATACGATTGCTGAAGTTTACGGTTACGGAATCAGCGGCGGACAAGATTATGATTTTGGAGATCGAAAAGTAAATTATTTTCAAAATGGTTTTAACAGCATGATCAATTTTGAATTTAAATGGAATGCTGGTCAAAGCGATTATGAAACTTTATTTTCGAAATATTCCAATCATCTAAATAACGAATTAAAAGGATATTCTGTTCTAAATTACGTTTCTTCTCACGACGACGGACAGCCTTTTGATGCCAATCGCGTAAAAGGTTTTGAAGCAGGAACAAAACTCTTACTTTCACCAGGAATGTCGCAAGTTTATTACGGAGACGAATCGAATCGTTCTTTGGTTATTGAAGGAACAAATGGTGATGCCACTTTACGTTCGAACATGAATTGGGACGATATACAAAACAATCCTGACACAAAATTCATGCTTTCACACTGGCAAAAATTAGGTCAGTTTAGAAGAAATCATCCTGCTGTTGGCGCTGGAGTTCATACGCAATTAAGCAGTCAACCGTATTTATTTTCAAGAACTTATTCTAAAGGATCTTTTTCAGATAAAGTATTAATTGGTTTAGATTTACCAGAAGGTCGTAAAGAACTCTCAGTATATTCCCTTTTCGAAAACGGAACTAAATTGCATGATGGTTTTTCCAATCAAGTAGCAGAAGTTGTTGATGGAAAAGTGATTATTGACAGCGAATTTGGAATTGTTTTACTCGAAAAGATTTAACCGCAAAGACGCAAAGTTTTACGCAAAGCACGCGAAGGTTTTTTAGCCACGAATTCACGAATTTATTTTTTTACAATCTATGAGAATAAAAATTCGTGAATTCGTGGCTATTTATTTTCATAAATCTTTGCGACCTTTGCGGTTAGAAAAAAACTCAGAAAATGCTAAAAATAGCTCACAGAGGTGCAAAAGCATACGAACCTGAAAACACACTTCAAGCGTTTCAAAAAGCCTTAGACTTACATTCAGACGGAATCGAATTGGACGTTCACCTAAGCGCTGACGAACATATTATCGTAATGCACGACGAAACCATCGATAAAATGACCAACGGGAAAGGCGATATAAACAAATACACTTTAGCCGAATTAAAGTCATTTCGAATCGCTGAGAAACTCCAAATTCCAACGCTGAATGAAGTTTTTGATTTAGTAGATAAAAAATGCTTCATTAACGTTGAGTTAAAAAACGCTGATACTTCAAAAAATGTGGTTTCGTTAATCGAAGAATACATCAATGAAAAAGGTTGGAATTACGAACATTTTATCATTTCGAGTTTCGATTGGAATGCTTTAACAGCAGTTCAAAAACTAAATCCAAACATTCCGATTGGTGTTTTAACAGAAGAAAATGTTGATGATGCTTTGGCTTTCGCCGAAAAAATAAAAGCAAAAGCAATTCATCCTGATTTTCATTTATTGAATAAAGAAAATGTTCAGCAAATTCAAGAAAAAGGATTCTTAGTTTTCCCTTGGACTGTAAACTCGGATGAAGACATTCAAAAAGTAAAAAGTTATAAAGTAAACGGAATTATCTCTGATAATCCAGATAAAATATAAAGTTTAAATAGCCACGAATTCACGAATTTTTTTCTCATAGATTGTAAAAAAATAATTCGTGAATTTGTGGCGAAAACCAAAATATGATTAAAAATTTCGATATCATCATCGTTGGCGGAGGCGCTGCAGGTTTTTTTACCGCAATTAATATTGCTGAGAAAAATCCGAAACTGAAAATCGCCATTTTGGAAAGAGGAAAAGAAGTACTTTCTAAAGTCCGCGTTTCTGGTGGCGGACGATGCAACGTAACACACGCTTGTTTTGAACCCAACGAATTAGTGAAATTTTATCCTCGTGGTGAAAAAGAACTTCGCGGGCCCTTTCATCAATTCTGTTCTGGAGATACGATCGAATGGTTTGAAAAACACGGTGTCGAATTAAAAATCGAAGAAGATGGCAGAATGTTTCCGGTTTCGAATTCATCACAAACTATAATCGATTGTTTTCTAAAAGCAACAGAAAAATTAGGCATTAAAGTATTGACAGGTCAAAGCGTTCAATCCATTTTCAAAAAAGAAAATCATTGGAAAATTGATACTCAGAACGAAAACTTTGCTACAGAAAAATTGATTATGGCGACTGGAAGCAATCCAAAAATCTGGGAAATGCTTCAAGAACACGGTCACGCCATTGTAAGCCCTGTGCCTTCCCTATTTACTTTCAACATTAAAGATTCGCGAATTAAAGAATTACCTGGCGTTGTGGCACAAGTTACTGTAAATGTAAAAGACACTAAATTAGAATCAACAGGACCTTTGTTAATCACACATTGGGGAATGAGCGGACCAGCGATTTTGAAACTTTCGGCTTGGGGCGCACGTATTCTGCACGATAAAAATTATCAGTTTACCATTTTTGTGAATTGGTTAAATGATGTCGATTTTGAAGATGCCGAAAAAATCTTAAAAGAATTAAAACAAGAACACGCTAAAAAAGCAGTTTCTAAAAAATCACCTTTTGATTTTCCGAATCGTTTGTGGGAAAGTTTAGTTTTGGCTTCGGGAATTGATTCTGAAACCAAATGGGCAGATTTATCTAAAAATCAATTGCAAAATCTAGCTTCACAACTAACAAAAGCCGAATTTAAAGTCAACGGAAAAAGTACTTTCAAAGAAGAATTTGTAACCGCTGGCGGAATCGATTTAAAGGAAATCAACTTTAAAACAATGGAAAGCAAAATTCACGAAAACCTTTATTTTGCTGGCGAAATTGTCAATATCGATGCTATAACAGGAGGATTTAATTTTCAGAATGCCTGGACAAGCGGGTTTATTCTGGCTCAAAATATTTAATACAAAATGAAATTTAAAGGAATTATTTTCGATTTAGACGGCACATTAGTCAATTCACTAGAAGACATTTCAGATGCGATGAATAAAGTGCTTCAAGGTCTAAATTTCCCAACGCATAATTACGATACCTATCAATATTTTATTGGAAGCGGATTGCGAAATCTAGTGAGCAAAGCGTTACCAGCAAACAACAATTCAGACGAGCAAATCGAAATTTGTTTTGAATGTATGATTAACGAATATCGTGAAATCTGTACGCTGAAAACAAAACCTTATGATGGCATTGTCGAGTTGTTAGAAAATCTGACTTCGCAAAACATCAAAATGGCTGTTTTCTCTAATAAAGCAGACGAATTGACAAAAAAAATAGCATCAGAAATATTTCCAAATCATTTTGATACAGCGGTTGGTTTGAGTACTGAAGCACTTAAAAAACCAAATCCGTTTGAAGCTTTAGAAATTGGTAAAAAATGGAATCTAAAACCCGAAGAAATTCTCTTTGTAGGAGATTCTGATATCGATATGCAAACGGCTGTCAATGCAAATATGTTTCCGGTTGGCGTGACTTGGGGTTACAGAACCGAAGAAGAATTGAAAAACAGCGGTGCAAAACTGGTTGTCAATACAGCTTCAGAATTGATTGAGATTCTATAAAAATGCATCTTTCATTACAAAAACAAATCACAGCGATTGCCTCTTTTTCTGAAAATGAAATCGAGACAATTGCTTCTTGTTTTGAATATGAAACCTTTAATGCCAAAGAATATCTTTCGGAAATGGGAAAAATCAGCAACAAGATTTTCTTTATTCTAAAAGGATTGGCGAGAGTTTATTACTTAAAAGATGGAAAAGAAATCACAACGTATTTAAGTTGTGACGAAGGTTTTATTGCTTCATATTCCAGCTTTATCAATCAGACGCCATCATTTGAAAATATTCAGTGTATCGAAGATTGTGAAGTACTTTCGATTACTTTCGAAAAAATGCAGTTTCTCTATAATCAAATCCCGAATTGGGAACGTGTTGGGAGAATTTTAGCCGAGCAAAATTACCTATGTATGGCAGACAGAGTTTTAAAACTACAAATGATCCCTGCCAAAGAAAAATACCAGACTTTTTTAGCTTCGGCTCCAGCCAAAATCATTCAGAGAACGCCTCTAATTTATATCGCTTCTTTTCTCGGAATTACGCCAGAATCGCTAAGCAGAATCCGTCAAGATATTTCTTAACATTTATCAAGTGGATTGAAAAACCGAATTCGAATCTTTGTCAAAACAAAATTTTAAAAGATGAAGGAAATCGCTCAAAACGTTTATCAAATCCCATTATTTCCTCGAAACGCTATCAACTGTTATTTGATTGAAGATGTTTTAATTGATGCGGGAATTAGAACTTCTGCCAGTAAAATATTAAAAGCAATAGAGGACAAATCCGTTACTCAACATGTGCTGACACACGCCCACGCTGATCATCAAGGAAGCAGTAAAGTGATCTGTGAAACTTTGAACATTCCGCTTTTATGCAGTGAACCTGAAAAAGAATTTGCCGAAAACGGAAATGTAATTACAGAATACCCAAATCCGAATCATATTATTTCAAAATTTCAGAAGAATTTCTGGGCTGGAAAAGGACATTCCGTTTCAGAGACTTTAAAAGAAGGCGATCAAATTGGCGGATTTACCGTTATTGAAACTCCAGGACATTCTAGAGGTCATTTGTCTTTTTTTAGAGAAAAAGACGGCGTTTTAATTGTTGGCGATGTTATTACAAACATGAATCTTTTAACTACAAAAGTAGGTTTGCATGAACCGCCTCATTTATTCACTTCAGATCAAGAAACGAATAGGAAATCGATTCTAAAATTGACTTCATTACAACCTAAAACACTCTGTTTTGGTCATGGACCTGTTTTATTTAATAATGGAGAATTAGAGAAATTCAAAAACTCGATTCATTTTAATTAACAAGAATTTACAGATTCTGTAAGTTTTCGTTAAGACTATTCTAATAATTTTACTCTCAACTAATTAATCCTATATGAGAGTAAAATTACTTACCACAATTTCTATTTTCACTTACCAATTAAGCGTTTCTCAAACCGAAAAAGTGTTAAACGGAAAAGTTCTTTCGCAAAATATACCACTTAATAAAGTGGAAGTAATTAATAAAACAGCTAAAACGAGTACGAGGACAAATGAAATGGGAGAATTCTCTATTCTGGTTCGGCCAAAAGATAGTTTGCTTTTTTTCTCTAAAGATTACTTTTTTAAACGATTAAAAATTTCTCAGGACAATATTGATCAAAATAATATTGCTGTCAATATGATTTTGAGACCCGAAGAATTAGATGAAGTTTTAATTACCCAAATTTCATTTCCTAAAGTTAAAGCCGCCGACGAAAATTCTACTGTAAGACCAAAGCCTGCAATATCAAATCCTGGCGTTTATACTGGAAGTATTGCAAATGGAGCAGATTTACTGGCTATATTTAGTTTGTTTATGAAAAAAGATAAAAAGGCAAAGATCAAATCTAACGAATTAGATTTCAAAAAATTAGCCGAAGCCACAGTTCCGTTAGATTTCTTTACAAATGATCTTAAAATAACTCCAGAAGAAAAAGAATTGTTTCTACAATTTTGCGATGCCGATCCTCAGGCTAAAACTCTTGTAGAACGCAAAAATTTACTTTACACCATGGACTTTTTAATTACTAAAAATAAAGAGTTTAAAAATTAAATTCTGGAATTAAAAACTAAAAGCCATTAAATGAAAGTAAAATTACTCACAACCATTTCTTTTTTCACTTACCAATTAAGTATTTCTCAAACCGAAAAAGTATTGAACGGAAAAGTTCTTTCGCAAAACGTTCCGCTTGACAAAGTCGAAGTAATCAATAAAACGGCTAAAATAAGTACAACTACAAATGCATCAGGAGAGTTTTCTATTGTTGTAAAAGAGCAAGATAGCTTATTGTTTTTTGTAAAAGATTATTTAATCACAAGATTAAAAATTACAGCAAAAGAAATCGAAACCAATAATCTTATTGTAAAAATGACTCCGAAAGCGGAAGAATTAAATGAAGTCGTGATTTTAGACAAAAAAACGACCTCAATTTCACTCAGCAAAGAAGAAATAAAGGAAATCAAACTAAACAGTCACAAATCAAAAGAAGGATTAAAAATTGAAAATTTTTACGAAGTAAAAGCTGATCCTTTGAGTATTGATTTTATTAAGATTGGCAAACTAATTTATAATTTATTAAAAAAAGAGGAAGAAAAACCAAAAAAGGAAATTCCAAAAATTGATTTTAAGAAATTAGTCGCGACGACTTGTACAGAAGATTTTTTCACTCAAGATTTAAAATTAAATCTTGAAGAAAAAGAACTTTTCCTTCAGTTCTGAGATGCCGATCCAAAATCTAAAATACTTCTGGTAAATTTAAACATTCTTGAAACCATGGATTTTTTACGTACTAAAAACAAAGAGTTTAAAAAATTAAATTCTGGAATTAAAAACTAAAATCCATTAAATGAAAGTAAAATTACTCACAACCATTTCTTTTTTTACTTACCAATTAAGTATTTCTCAAACCGAAAAAGTATTAAATGGAAAAGTTCTTTCACAGAATACACCACTTAACCAAGTGGAAGTAATTAATAAAACGGCTAAGACCAGTACAACAACGAATGAATTGGGAGAGTTTTCAATTTTGGCAAAAGCGCAGGACAGTCTGCTTTTTTTCTCGAAAGATTACTTTTTCAAAAGATTAAAAATTTCTCAGGAAAACATGAATCAAAACAATATTATTGTGAATATGATTTTGAAACCTGAAGAATTGAATGAAGTTGTCGTAACGAATATTGAATTTGATAAAGTCAAATTCGATGCAGATGCTGTAGCAGATGTTTTAATCGACAAAACTGCCAAAGATTTATTTTGGAATACAGGAGTTAATGATAATACAATTAGAGAAGCGCTTCGAGTTTCGATTCCTTTAAAAGGCAAGCGAAAGAAAACAATCGAAGTTGACGACGATCGTTTTAAGAAACTCGTAATTGCTTATTGTCCACCTGATTTTTTTATCAATAATCTAAAAATAAAGTCCGAAGAAAAGGAACTTTTTTTTGATTTTTGTGAATCAGATCCGAAATCGAAAACACTTCTGGAAAATCCAAATGTATTGACCGTTATGGATTTTCTTTATGCTAAAAATCAAGAATTTAAGAAGCTGAAGTAACCTAAAAACCTGAAACTATTTGTTAAGCCACCAAATACTAGCATTTAAAACCGTTGCAAATCCAACCCAAAGCAAATACGGAATCAATAAATAAGCTGAAGTTTTATTGATTTTGATGAATTTCAAATATGTTTCGTAAATCATCAGCCATAACAGCACAATTTCAATTAATGCTAACATCGGATTTTTTAATCCGAAGAATAAATACGACCAAATCGAGTTTAAAATTAATTGAATGATGAAGAATAAAAGTGCTTTTTTAACCTCTTCTGTATTTTCTTTTATTCTGTCCCAAACTAAAGCAGCCGCAACAGCCATAAAAATATAAAGCACAGTCCAAACTGGCATAAAAATCCAATTCGGCGGATTAAAAACCGGCTTTTCTAATGTTACATACCAAGTCTCAATACTTGGTCTTGTAACCAAACTTGCAGAATATCCTACTGTTAAACAAATTACTAAAGCTATTGCGATTTTTACGAACTTATTCATGGTGACAAATTTTGAATTCAAAAGTAATCAAAAGAAAAGTTTTTCACCATATAAGTCATGTAAGTTCATTTTAGCAAACCCAACTTATAATTTCTTATATGACTTAAATGGTGAAAAAAATTTAAACCATATAATTCATGTAAGTTCATTTTAGCAAACCCAACTTATAATTTCTTATATGACTTATATGGTAGAAAAAAAATTAAACCATATAAGTGATGTAAGCTCATTTTAGTAAAGCTGCTTATAATTTCTTATATTACTTATATGGTGAAAAAATTTAAAACTTATCTTTGCCAAAATTTTATAATTCATGTATTCAGCAACTGATTTTATACCAAATCCATATACTTCAACAATCGAAAACGGAAACTTTGAATGGAGTGCTCCAAGCAACATTGCATTGGTAAAATACTGGGGAAAGAAAGACAACCAGATTCCCGCAAATCCATCGGTAAGTTTTACTTTGAATAATTGTAAAACCATTACAAAACTGGCTTTTGCAAAAAAAGAAAATCAAGGAACTTTTTCTTTTGATTTGCTTTTTGAAGGACAGCCAAAAGAAGATTTCAAACCAAAGATTCAGAAGTTTTTGGAAAGAGTTGAAATTTATTTGCCGTTTTTGAAAGATTATCATTTTACAATTGATACTCAAAATACATTTCCGCATAGTTCTGGAATTGCTTCTTCGGCTTCTGGAATGGCGGCTTTGGCAATGAATTTTATGAGTTTGGAAAGAAAATTGAATCCTGAAATGAACGATGATTATTTCTATCAAAAAGCTTCATTTTTGGCTCGTTTAGGTTCTGGAAGTGCCTGCCGAAGCGTAAAAGGAAATGTAGTCGTTTGGGGAAATCAAGCTAATATTGAAGGAAGCACGGATTTATTTGGAGTTGAATTTCCATATACAATTCATGATAATTTCAAGAATTACCAAGACACCATTTTATTGGTTGATAAAGGCGAAAAACAAGTTTCAAGTACTGTTGGACATGATTTGATGCACAATCATCCGTATGCTGAAAGACGTTTTGCACAAGCACACGAAAATCTGGATAAATTAATCGCCATTTTTGAAAACGGAAATCTAGACGAATTCATCAAAGTAGTAGAAAGCGAAGCTTTGACTTTACATGCCATGATGATGACTTCGATGCCGTATTTTATTTTGATGAAACCAAATACTTTACAGATTATAAATGCGATTTGGAAATTCAGAAATGAAACTCAAATTCCGGTTTGTTTTACACTTGATGCTGGAGCAAATGTGCATGTATTATATCCCGAAAACGTTGCCGAAAAAGTACTTCAATTTATTCAGGACGAATTAGTTGTATTTTGTCAGAATGCTCAGTACATTTGCGACAAAATTGGAGAAGGTGCAATTGCATTATAATTTTGCGTATCTTTAGTTAAATTTTTGGTTATGGACATTCAATTAGAAAAACTCGAATTAATAAAGTTGTTAGCAGACACTGAAAATCCAGCTATACTAAAATCTATTCGAAAAATTTTCAAAAAAGAACAGAAAGATTGGTGGGATGATTTGACTGATGAACAAAAGGCAGAAATTGAAGAAGGGGAAAGACAAATTGAACGTGGTGAATTTATCCTTTACGAAGATATGATGAAAAAATACCGTTAATGAAAAGAACTATAATCTTTTCAAAAAACGCACAAAAAAGTTTATTTGATCTATTCGAGTACCTAGAAATGAAATGGTCGGAGAAAGTAAAAAATAAATTTATATCAAATCTAGACAAAGTAATTTATCTAATACAAATAGAACCTGAAATTTTTCCTAAATCAGAATTAAATAATAAATATCGCAAGTGTGTTTCGTCAAAACAAACAATAATATATTATTAATTCAACACAAAAAGAATTGAAATAATTGCTTTTTTCGACACAAGACAAGACCCAAATAAAATAAAAAAAGACATTAAATAAATCATGAAAGGACCTTTATTTTACTCAAAAATATTACTCTTTGGAGAATACGGAATTATCCGCGACTCTAAAGGACTTTCTATTCCTTATAATTTTTATAATGGCGCTTTGAAAAAAAGCGAAGAACCTTCAGATGAAGCTATTGCATCTAACAGAAGTTTAAGAAGTTTTGCTTCTTATCTTGAAGTACTGCATACGCAACAGCCGGAATTGGTTACTTTCGATTTAGAAACTTTAAAAAATGATGTCGAAACTGGAATGTATTTCGATTCTAGTATTCCTCAAGGATATGGCGTTGGAAGCAGCGGTGCGCTTGTTGCAGCTATTTATGATAAATATGCTACAAACAAAATCACAGTTCTGGAAAATCTGACTCGCGAAAAACTATTACACTTAAAAAATATATTTTCTCAAATGGAAAGCTTTTTCCACGGAAAAAGTTCTGGTTTAGACCCATTAAACAGCTATTTGAGTATTCCGATTTTAATTAATTCTAAAGATAATATTGAAGCAACTGGTATTCCGACTCAGAGTTTTGACGGAAAAGGCGCAGTGTTTTTATTAGATTCAGGTATTGTTGGAGAAACAGCTCCAATGGTTAGTATTTTCATGGAAAACTTAAAAGACAAAGGTTTCCGTGCCATGCTAAAAAATCAATTTGTAAAATATACTGATGCCTGCGTAGACAATTTTCTTCATGGCGATATGAAGTCTTTGTTTACCAACACCAAAAAACTTTCTAAAGTTGTTTTAAATCATTTTAAACCTATGATTCCAGAACAATTTCACGGAATCTGGCAGCACGGAATTGACACCAACGATTATTACCTAAAACTTTGCGGTTCTGGTGGAGGTGGTTACATTCTTGGTTTTACAGAAGACCTGGAGCGTGCAAAAAATGCTTTAAAAGATTATAAATTAGAAGTCGTTTATCAATTTTAATTCCCTTACAAGCCGAAGTTATTTGAGTAGATTTTTATAAGTTTTTCATCCTAAAAGTTATTTATTATGAAAAGTATTTTAAAAATAATTAAAGCAACTTTTTTAGGAGGAATTCTATTTTTAGCACCTTTAGTTGTACTGCTTCTTATTCTTGAAAAAGGATATGGTATTATTCAAAAAGTCACTCTTCCGCTAGTAAATAATCTTCCGAGAATACATGTTTTAGGAATTGCACTTCAGGAGCTTGTTGGTATAATCATTATTATTCTGATTTGTTTTTTAGCAGGTTTGTTAGCCAAAACTTCTAAGGCAAAAAAACTGATTCAGAAATTGGAAGATGGCATTTTAAGTTTTGTTCCCGGTTATTCATTTATGAAAAGCATGAATGAAAATATTATGGGAATTGAATCTAAAGAAAATTTAAAAGTAATTTTAGTTCCTACAGATGCTGGCTGGCAATTTGCTTTTTTGATCGAACAAATTGACGAAAACAATTTTACTGTTTTTGTTCCAGATGCTCCAAATCCGTGGAGTGGTTCTGTGGTTTTTGTAGAGAAAAAAGACATCAAAGAAGTTGATATGTCTCAAAAACAAGCTTTGGCATGCATCAGAAAATTAGGTTTTGGCTCTAAAGAATTGTTAAAAAACCAACTCTAAATTTTTAAAATCAAAAATATCTTTTAACTTCCCTAATCTAATCCTTTACAAATTCTATTTATGTTAAGCAGACAACAAAAACTTTTAATAATGAAAATTGTTAGTCTGTTTTCTGTGGTTAGAGGTTACAACATTCCTATTATTGTTTTAGCGCAATATTTATCGGCTATTTTTATTCTTGCGCCAGAAATTAGAGCGCTGGATATTCTACTTGATTTCTATTTATTTTTGATTGTTTTTGCTTCGGCTGTTACGATTGCTTCGGGTTATATTATCAATAATTTTTACGATAGTCAGAAAGATTTAATTAATAGGCCCAACAAATCGATGCTGGATCGTTTGGTGAGTCAGAAAACGAAATTAACGGTTTATTTTAGCTTGAACTTTTTGGCAGTTTTAATGGCCTCTATTGTTTCGTGGCGCGCATTTTTATTCTTTTCTGCTTACATTTTTCTGATTTGGTTTTATTCTCATAAAATTAAAAAATATCCAATTATCGGAAATCTCATGTCGGCTTTGCTTGCTGTAACTCCGTTTTTTGCCATTCTACTGTATTTTTACAATAAGATTTCTTTTGAAGAAATTGAAAATCACATGAGCCATTTTGTGGTGATTTCAGCACATGCCGTTTTCTTGTTTTTACTTTTATTGATTCGCGAAATGATAAAAGATTTAGAGAATTTAAAAGGCGATTTGGTAAACGATTATAGAACTATACCTGTAATTTATGGAGAGAAAATCTCGAAACAGATTATTACTGCTTTGACGATTTCTACCATTTTTCCGGTTTATATTTTAGTAAACGTTTATGATGTAGGTTATATGGACATTTACTTTTATGTTTGTTTTGGAGTTTTAATTTTCTTTTTGATGTTTTTATGGAGATCCGATTCTAAAGAACATTTTTTAAGGCTTCATAATCTTTTGAAGTTCTTGATTGTTTCTGGGGTTTTCTGCATTGTTTTGATTAATCCGAGTGTTTTGTGGCACGGGCGCGAGTTGATTTCTAACTATTAAGTTTTTTTATTCCACAGAGATACTCTAAGAGGTTTCGCAGAGATTCGCAAAGTTTTTTGTGATGCTTTGTGTCTACTTTATGAATCTCTGTGAAACATCTAAAAATGTTTAAAAGAAGCCAATTGTTTGAGTCTAGCCCCGATTGAAGTGGAAATCTTTTTATTTTTTTCTTTAAAAAATAAAAAATTGGGAACGGAAAGCGGGAAACCATGTTAAAAAAAATGCCGGTTGTGATGCTTCTTATTCCTCTAAAAATCAAAGCTATTAATCTAAGAACAATGAACTTAAGTTTTATTAGCAGGAAAAAACTATCTTTGCACAAATTAATAATTTTATGAACAACAAGGAAGGCAATAATAAAAGAGGCGGATCGAGACCAAATAGCTCAAGATCAAACTCTAATAAGCCAAAACCTCCTATGGCGAAACGTGCGCAAGGGCCGAAAAAAGTGAAACCGGAGGTTAAAGCCGCTAATGCTGCTGCGGAAGAAAAATTTAAAAAACAGAATCAGGCTCCGAAAAGACAAAAGGCTTCAGATGAAATTCGTTTGAATAAATACATCTCAAATTCTGGTGTTTGTTCTCGTCGTGATGCTGATATTTATATTCAGTCTGGAAACGTGAAAGTTAACGGAACTGTTGTTACCGAAATGGGATATTTGGTAAAATTGAATGATGTTGTAAACTTTGATGGTGTTACATTAACTCCTGAAAAGAAAGAATATATTTTGTTGAATAAGCCTAAAAACTTTACAACTGCTCTTGATGAAGGTCAGGAATATCGTAACGTTCTAGAACTTGTACGTGGTGCAACAAATGCAAAAATTGCTGCTATCGGAAGAATGGACAAGAACACTACAGGTTTATTGGTATTTACAAATGATACGGATATGATTCGTAAGTTTACTTTACCAAACCAAAAATCGTCTAAAATTTATCAGGTTTCTTTAGATAAAAACTTGAAATTTGAAGATTTAGAAAAAATCAGTAAAGGTTTGGTTCTTGACGGACACCGCGTTTTTATTGAGGAAATTAGTTATATTGATAATGAACCAAAAAGCGAAGTAGGTCTTAAACTACGTACAGCAAATGTAAAAGTGGTTCGCTCTATTTTTGAATCTTTCGAGTACAATGTGCTTCGAATTGACCGTGTTTCTTTTGCTGGTTTAACCAAAAAGAATCTTCCGAGAGGAAATTGGCGCTTTTTGACCGAACAAGAAATTATCAATTTGAAAAACGTTTAATCGTTTCTCAAATTTGAATGATACAGAATCCTGTTTTCTTTTGAAAATGGGATTTTTTTATTTTAGAAACTGAAAAAATTATGTCCGAAAAGGGTAAAAATTGATCTTCCCATAGATTGGCTTTTGTCTTCGACTGTTTCGTAACATGAAAAACCAAGGATGATTTTGATTCCGGGCGGAATACTGTTTAAGATATCTCTTTTTTGATCTTCAAGAAGTAATTTTAGGCTTTCTATTAGTTGAAGATTATATCTTAGGTAAGACATTACAAGAAGAGCTGAAAAGTTAAGTATTTCTCTAGCTGTTTCGCTTTTGATTCCGACTTCGTTTGAAACCATTTCTGAAATTCTTCCTTTTTTATTGGAAAACAATTCTTTAAGTAAAGCGTTTCCTTCTAAACGGTAGCAGTCATCTACTGATAAAATCCTGCCTGCATTAAAATCGATTTCCTGGTAAAAGGTTGAATCTTCTTGTATCATTGAAACGATTTCGGAGTAAAAATCAGATTCTTCGGCTTTGTTGTAGAGTCCCATTAAAATTGTACCGATCGAGACATCAATTCCCTTTATCAAAAGAGCATCATTTTCAAAATAAAACTTATTTAATTTGGAGACAACATTAGATGATATAAAACGTCTAAGTTCAATTTGTAGGTTTGGGGTCATACGTTTAACTTATTTTAGGGGGAAACAATTATTTAAACTCGCTCAAAATAATCGATAAAGTGAGGCTTTTTATCGTTTATCGTGATAAAAATATAAAATATATTAACATTTCCAAAAAATAAGTTAAAATTTTAGTTGTTCGATTTTCAGGTATTTAACACTTAAAACTGACAAAAGCAGTAAACATAAAGCTTGGCGTAATCTATAATATAAAAAAATATTTTCAAAAAATTAAGATTTATTTTGAAAAATATAAAAATATAAGAAAAAGCTTAAATTCAAAATTACTATTTAGAAAATTCGGGTTCGATTTTGCCAAAGAATAGTCAGAAAAATACCGAGATAAATTATCGAAAAAAGAAAGTTGACAAAACTTGAAGCCAGAAAACCTAGAACAGATCCTGTAGCTGCTTTTAAGGCACGTTTATGATTTTGAGAATCGTATAGTAATTCGCCTATAAGCGCCCCTACAAATGGCCCAATGATAACACCAAACGGAATGGGAGCCAGAATCCCGATGATCAAACCAATATTAGTTCCCCAAACTCCGTAAGAACTTCCTCCAAACTTTTTGGTGCCTTTTGCCGGAATTATATAATCTAAAATGGTGATGATAACCATTAAAACAAAAGTGATTCCTAAAACCCAATAATTGTTTTCGACCGCTTTGGTTAGATATAAAAGCAGTAAACCAACCCAGCAGCTTGATAGTCCGGGTAAAACAGGGATAAAACTTCCGAAAACCCCAACAATCATACAGATAAAACCTAATAATACTAAAAGTAAATCCATAATATTTTTGTAAATTTGCACTTACAATTTAAGCGATTTTAATAATATGCGAACGTTTGTAAAAATAGTTTTCTTTCTATTCTTCATGTTTTCAATGAGTGAAAATACATATGCTCAATCTAAGAAACTTTCTGCAGATGACCAAGTATTGCAAGACAGTCTTTATAATAGCAATAAGAAAAAAGTACTCAGTTTTTCTATGAAAGACTTTGATAAATTGTTTTTTGAGTTTTTCAATACAAAAAACGATCCGAATATACTTTTAACAAAAACTGAATTTTATACTTATACGGTTCAAATAGCTGCATTTTCAGATAGACTGATTAAATTATATCCTGATCAAAAGGAAGTTGCAGAGAAAAACAAAGAAAATTGGCTTTCTGAAAACTATGAAGATTATTTAGAATACAAAGCTTCTCAAAAAAAATAATCGTATTTTTGTTCATTCATTCAATTTAAAAACTTTGAGGCAGTTTTTTCCCCTTTTTATTTGTGTTTTATTTAATTCCTGTCAATATTTTGAGAGGCAGGTTCCGTCTGAAAAGGAATTACTTCAAAAAGAATTAAAATCAATCAATTGGAAAGAAGTTGATGAATATCCTTCCGTTCCTAACTGCGAAAAAATAGCCGATAAAAAACTTCGTCAGCAATGCTTTTTTGAAGTAATGTCGAATTTGATTCAAGAGAAACTGAACGTTGACACCTTATCAATTTTATATCCTGAATTGGATACAATTGAAGTGAAAGTAACGGTTTTTCCAAATGCTACAATGAAATTTGAACCTCAGTTTCCAAAAGATTCTGTGGCTTATGATACCATAAAAATTGACAGTATTTTACACGCTCGTTTAGTCGATTTCCCGAAAGTGAATCCAGCTATAAAACGTGGTGTTCCAGTTAAAACTCAATTTATTCTACCTGTAATTATAAAAGCAAAAGAATAGTTTTTTATTTTACCATATAAGTGATATAAGTTCATTTATACTATTGTTATTCTTTGCTTAAATTCTCTTGTATAACTTATATGGTTTAAATTATTTTTTAAACTGACGATCTTTCCATTCGTAAGAACCAAATAGACTATATAAAGCGACAGACGAACTAAAAAACGGATATAAAAAACTACTTAGTAAAAGGCTTTTAATGCTAGTCTTCGTCAAGAATTGATTGGTTATTGAAAGTAAAACGAAATCAATTAAAAACTTAGTAAAAGCAAAAATTACAAAAATTGGATACGGCCAAAATCCGAAAAGAAGGAAGCAAAATCCAATTACAAAACTCAGATTTCCGAAGAAAACAATTAAACCCAAAAATTTGCCGAAAGTACTTTTGTATGAACTGGTTTTGGCTGCCCAACGCACTCTTTGGTGAAATAAAGCTTTCCAGTTTCCGGTTGGTTTTGTGGTAACAATTGCTTCATCAGCTTTTAAATATTGCACTTTATTGGGAAATTTTTCAATTGCTTTTTGAAGTAAAAAAACATCGTCTCCACTAGCGATTTTGTCATTTCCTTCAAAGCCGTTTACATTTTCAAACAATGATTTCGTATAAGCAAAATTGGCTCCATTACACATAAATCCTTTGTTCAAACCAAAACTTCCAATTGTTGCACCTTGCAGACTTGTTAAGTCCAATTGCTGAAAATGGTCTAAAAATAAATTCTCGCATTTGTACGTGACAGCGCCCGCCAACATAGAAACTTCATTTTCTTGAATGTAATTATCAAATGTCAGAAGCCAGTTTTCTGGAACTACACAATCAGCATCGGTTGTAATTACCCAATTGGTTTTTACATGTTGCATTGCAGTTGTAATCGCATCTTTTTTGGGAGATTTTGAAACGCGTATATTTTCGATTACAGAAACTTGGAATTTGGAATTTAAAAATTGAAATTTTTCACTAGAATTATCATCAACTAAAATAACTTCGAATAAATCTCGTGGATAATTCAAATTCGAAAAACTCTCCAAAAGTATCGGCAAATTTTCTTTTTCATTCCGAAACGGGACTATAATCGTAAAGCTTGTTTTGGGTTCTAAATCCTGTTTTTTGTATTTTTTTATTTTGAAAAAACCATAAATAAGTAATTCAATACTAATTATATAAATCCCTAATATGGCAAACAAACCAAAAATCATTCTGTGGTTTTGGTTTTAAAATTCAATACAAAATAGCTTCCTAAAACGACTGGAAGAACGACATTTAAAAACCACATTAAAGTGCTGATGAAAATGACAATCCATTCGTTTACACCTAAAATTCCAAAGAAATAAATGGCTACGCTTCCTTTCACAGCAAAATCTAAAAACTGAAAAGTAGGTAATGAAGAAGCCAGAAAATAAACTGATGTAATCGCCGCCATTAAAGTTAAATACGGTAGATCGACATCAAAACCTAAAAATAAAAAGTAATATTGATGCGAAAAAACCAAATATCTCAAAATTCCTAAAAAGATGTTTTTTTGATGAACCGATTTCGGAATTTCATTGATTTTATGAATGAGTTTTTCTATTGAATATCCTTTGACTTTTATTTTTTTAATGGAAAATAAAATAACTAAAATCAAAACAAATCCGCCGAAAAGAATTAAGACTGTTTTGGTTGTAATTACATTGAATTGTGCGTTGAAATAAAGCAATCCAAAAATCCCGAAAATCACGGTCAGAATCATTTGGATTCCGTTGCAGATTAAGTTCAGGAAAACAACTCTTTTTGCTTCAGATTTTGGATAATACAAAGCTTTTCCAGCATACTCTCCTACTCCATTTGGTGTAAAAATTCCGGCTGTTAAAGCGGCTAAAACTTGTTTTGTAGCTTCGTAAAGGGAAATTTTATGAATGACTTGCGCCAAATTCTGCCATTTCAAAATCTCGAAATAGCGATTCAAAACGCTTAAAAGCAAGATAAATCCAATTCCTAAAACCGATTGATTTTTTTGAAACAAAGCAATGAATTTGTTCCAGTCTAATTTGTCATTGTTAGCCAGCTGATTGTAAATAAAATAAAATGCGCCACCAACAATTAAAAGTTTGGCCAGAAGAACTAGGAATTGCTTAGCTTTGTGTGGAATTGAAATCATGCCGCAAAAGTAAAGCTATTTCGCAAAGATTCACGAAGAAATCACAAAGATACACGGAGAAAATAAAAACTTTGTGAATCTCTATGGAAACTTAACGAAACTTTGTGTAACCCACTAAGAATGACACAAGAACGCATCATATTAGGTATTGACCCAGGAACCACAATTATGGGTTTCGGATTGATTAAAGTGACCAATAAAAAAATGGAATTTTTGCAATTAAACGAATTGCAGCTTTCCAAATACGACAATCATTACCAAAAATTAAGAATCATTTTTGAAAGAACGATCGAACTAATCGAAACGCATTGTCCTGATGAAATTGCAATTGAAGCGCCTTTCTTTGGCAAAAATGTTCAGTCGATGCTGAAGTTAGGTCGTGCGCAAGGTGTTGCCATGGCGGCAGGACTTTCAAGAGGAATTCCGATTACGGAATACGAACCTAAAAAGATAAAAATGGCGATTACCGGAAACGGAAACGCTAGCAAAGAACAAGTTGCTAAAATGTTGCAACAGCTTTTAGGCTTAAAAGAATTACCAAAAAATCTGGATTCAACAGACGGTTTGGCAGCTGCGGTTTGTCATCACTTTAACTCTGGAAAAGTTGTTGCCGGAAAAAGTTATTCTGGTTGGGATGCTTTTGTGAAACAAAACGAGGATCGAGTTAAGAAATAGTTTTCAGTCTCAGTCACGGTTTGCAGTTTATCTGCTGCCGAATGCTGAGACTGAAAACCGAGACTGAAAACTAAAAAATGAGCGGCATTTACATTCACATACCATTTTGCAAGCAGGCTTGTCATTACTGCGACTTCCATTTTTCGACTTCTATGAAAAAGAAAGACGATATGGTTTTGGCTTTAGCCAAAGAAATTGGTATGCGTAAAAATGAGTTTTCTAGTGAAGTTGTTGAGACTATTTATTTTGGAGGAGGAACTCCGTCAGTTTTAAGTAACGAAGAAATCAATTTCCTGATTTCTGAAGTTTACAAAAATTATGAAGTTGTTGAAAATCCTGAAATTACTTTGGAAGCAAATCCAGATGATTTGTCTGTTGAGCGAATTTTAGAATTATCCAAAAGTCCGATAAACCGATTAAGCATTGGAATCCAATCATTTTATGAAGAGGATTTGAAAATGATGAATCGCGCTCATAATTCGGCGGAAGCCAAAAAATGTCTGGAAGAAGCGACAAAATATTTCGACAATATTTCGTTGGATTTGATTTACGGAATTCCAGGATTGAGTGACGAAATGTGGAAACAGAATATTCAAACAGCTTTAGATTTCGGCATTCCCCATATTTCGAGTTATGCTCTGACGGTTGAACCGAAAACGGCTTTGAGCAAATTAATTCAAACTGGAAAAGTTGCTGAACCTCAAGATGAAGTGGCTTCCAATCATTTTATGATTTTGGTTGAAATGCTTCAAAACAACGGTTTTATTCATTACGAATTATCGAATTTCGGGAAAGAGAATTATTTTTCTAAAAATAATTCGGCGTATTGGCTAGGCAAAAAATATATCGGAATCGGACCTTCGGCACATAGTTATGATGGTGAAAAAAGAGGATGGAATATTGCTAATAATTCGCTTTATATAAAATCAATTCAAAACGACGAACTCCCTATTGAAACTGAAACGCTGACGATTTCTGATCGTTATAATGAATATATTATGACAGGATTACGAACGATTTGGGGCGTTTCTTTAGACAGAATCGAAAACGAATTTGGATTAGAATATCTAGATTATCTTCAAAAACAATCTGAAAAATTCTTAAATGATGATTTGCTTTCAATTGAAAACAACATTTTAAAACCAACTCCAAAAGGAAAATTTTTAACGGATGGAATTGCTTCAGATTTATTTTATCTAAATTTGGAAGAGTAAAATTAGCCACGAAGGCACAAAGACGCAAAATTTAAAAAACTTTGTGACTTAGCGTCTTTGCGGCACAAAACCCAAATTTGTGTTAGCAAAAATCAACAACTTCGAAATAGATTTATCAAAACCCATCGATATCTCAATTCCATTAACCAATACAGATGAAAATCCGATTGCTTGGTATATCGAAAAACCTTCTATTGAACCTGTAGTTTTTGGAGATTGGATTGGCAAAGTTTCGGAAGGAAAATCATCTACGAATTTTAATAATATTTTCTTCAATCCGCATGGGCATGGTACGCATACGGAATGCTTGGGACATATTACGAATGATTTTTACAGTATTAATCAATCGCTAAAACAGTTTTTCTTTACTGCAAAATTGATTACAATTGAACCTGAAAAAATCGACGAGGATTTCGTTATTACAAAAAGTCAAATTGTAAGCTTAATTACTGAAAAAACAGAAGCATTAATCATTCGAACGCTTCCGAATCAATTGGAAAAAAAATCAAGAAAATATTCCAATACAAATCCGCCGTATTTGGCTGAAGAGGCTGCGATTTTCATCCGCAAAAGCGAAATTCAGCATTTACTCATTGATTTGCCAAGTGTTGATAAAGAACATGATGAAGGAAAATTATTAGCACATAAAGCGTTTTGGAATGTAAAAGATACTGTAAATCTTAATGCTGAAGCTAGATTAAATGCAACGATTACGGAGATGATTTATGTTTCGGACGAAATTGAAGACGGCAATTATATTTTAAATCTTCAAATTGCTTCGTTTGAAAATGATGCCAGTCCGTCGAAACCGATTTTATATAAAATTTAAAAAAAATCAACCACAAATTACACAAATTTTCGCGAATTATTTTTTGACACAGATTAAAGGATTAAAATGATTTAATCTGTGAAAATCAATTAATCTGTGGCAAAATATTAAAAAGAAATTTGTGGTAATTTGTGTAATTTGTGGCTAAAAAACAAACAATAATGGTAACCGTCTCTACAGATAAAACAAAGCTCGATGTTCCGTTCATTCAGAATTTTTTAAAAGACATTTATTGGGCAGCGGGGCGAACAATTGACGAAGTGCAACGAACAATCGATGCTTCAGTTTGTTTTGGAATTTATTTAGATGACAAACAAATCGGTTTTGCACGCGTGATAACCGATTATGTCGTTTTCGCTTATTTAATGGACGTTTTTATTACAGCAGAACATCGCGGAAAAGGTTATTCTTCTATTTTAATCGAAACGATGATGAACGAACCGCAATTGCAAGAAGTCAAAATCTGGCGATTGGCCACAACTGACGCGCACTTTTTATACGAGAAATTCGGATTTACAAAACTCAATCATCCTGAAAAGATGATGGAAAAAATAATCAAATGAAAACAGTTTTAAAACTCGAAGAAGCCGCTTTGTTTATTCTTGGCATCTTTTTATTCAACCGTTTAAATTATGAATGGTGGTGGTTTCTGGCTTTAATTCTTGCTCCCGATTTATCGATGATTGGTTATGCCTTTGGAAACAAAACCGGAGCGCTTCTCTATAATATCTTTCACCACAAAGGAATTGCACTTTTAATTTATGCTGTTGGATGTTATTTAAGTATTGAGATTGTGCAGTTAATGGGAATTATTTTATTTTCACACTCTGCAATGGATCGTATTTTTGGTTATGGATTGAAATATGAAAAAGACTTTAAATACACACATTTAGGAGAAATAGGTAAATAAATAATTATGAATTTAGAAATGTTTTACGAATATTGTCTTTCAAAAAAAGGAGTCAGCGAACATTTTCCTTTTGATGAAGATACTTTGGTTTTTAAGGTAGGCGGCAAAATGTTTGCTTTGTCTTCTTTATCGCAATGGGAAAAAAACGAGCAGTCGGTAAACTTAAAATGTGATCCCGATCGCGCACAGGAACTTAGAGCTGAATATGACGAAATACAACCTGGATTTCATATGAGTAAAGTGCATTGGAATACGGTTTCTTTAAATGGAAATTTACCCGTAAAATTTGTCAAGGAATTGATAGATCATTCGTACGAATTAGTTTTCAAAAGTTTGACAAAGAAAATTCAGAATGAAATTATCGAATCAACGTAAATTTTTACCGAACAGGCGAAGCAATTAGAAAATTAGGCATTACATTTGTAGCGTCAGTAAAAAAACTTAGCCGCTCAGCAGCTATGAAACTTAGCAACTTATAAGCAATGAAAGAACAATTTAAAAAATTTCTGAACGAAGAACAAGATCCAAAAGCGATTGAAAAAATCACTTCGAAACTTACAGATTTATTAATGAAAGGCGAAGAAGTTGGATATATCGCAGTGCAAAAAAAGCCTGCTATTACTGTTTTTCCAGACAGTATCGTTTTGACAAATAAAAGAATTATCATTTGCAAGCCTAAAAATTTAGGTCTTTCTATGGATTTTACAGATTACACCTGGGATGATATTGCAAGTACTTTTGTAAAAGAAAATATCTTAGGTTCTGAATTTTCATTTGGGACTAAAACTGATTTAGCGGTTTCTATCGATTATATTCCGAAAATTCAGGCTAGAAAAATTTATACTTACGCTAAAGAACAATTGGATTTATTAAAAAATCCTGTTCAGACAGCAACTCCAATTCAGGAAATTATTGAAGAAGAAGAACCAGAAGTGGAAGATGAAATCGAAGAAGTAGAAACAGAAGAAGTAACAAGTTTTGCTGAAATTTTACCAGCTGCTCCTGTAGTTACAGAGACCTATGAACCGCTTCCAACTCAACCAACCGGAGAACGTAAATTAAGTGATTTATCTAAAGAAGAACTTTTCGATAAATTACAGAATTACAAAAAACTTCTTGATAATGGTTTGATTATGCAAGGAGAATATGATGCTTATAAAAAAGAGATTTTAAGTTATATGTAATAGCTTAACTGCAAAGGTCGCTAAGACTTACGCAAGGTTTGCAAAGAAAAACCCCATCAGTTATTGCTGATGGGGTTACTTTTTTATAGAAACTTTGCAAACCTTGCGAAAAATCCTTGCTCCCGATAGCTATCGGGATTGCGGCTAAATTATCAAAGTGTTGCCTTTTGTTTTTCTACAAATTTATGCGATTGTAATTCCAATAGTTCTTTTGCATTTTTGCGTTGCAGGTCAAATAAACCTTTGTCTTCTGCAATATCAGCATAAACTCTATCGTGCATTTCGGCACTGGTTTTTACTAATAATTCACGCTGGTATTTATTTTGTTCTAAAGTAGCTTTCATGGCGGTTTCGGCTTCTTCTTGTTTGAAATCGAATTCACCTTTTGGTGCTAATAATTTGGCAATAATTGGAGAAGTTTCAATGGCTAGAAACAACAACATAATGAAAAATGATGGTAACCAAGGTAATTTATTCAACGCATTAATACGCGCCATTAATCCGTCGAAACCTTCAATGATGGGCTGTGTCTGCGAAACTTTCTTATCTAAGTCGGCCTGAAGCTGTACTCCTGCTTTTTCTTTTTCTGCAATTTTTGCTTCGTTTGTCTTTTTGAGCGTTTCGAATTCTTTCAGAGCTGCATCGTGTTTCTCGCGTTTTTCTTTATAAACTGGGCCTTTTCCTAATTTCTTCGTTCCAGTAGTTCCTTCCGCCTCTGTGATGTAAACCGAATACAAATCGTTTACTTCTTTCTCTTTCTTTGTAATATCAGCTTTTAACGCTGCAATCTCTGCTTTGTTTTTATCTAAATCTGTTTTGAAATAAGTTCCAATTTGTTTTTTATTGGCCAATTCCATTTCGTTTTTCTCTTTCAATAAAACCGTATTAATTTCTTTTTCGAAGATTTTAATCTCTAATGGCTTCGAAATTACAATCGCAATAATAATCGCCAATATAATACGAGGAGTAGCCTGCAGGAATTCATCCAGAAAACGATCTCTTTTTTTAATAGTAGAAACTATAAATCTATCTAAATTAAAGATTAATAAACTCCATACAAATCCGAAAATTAAAGCGGGATAAATAGAATCGAAAACGGTAAAAAGCGCATAAGCACTGGCCAAAAAAGCCATAACTGCTGTAAAGAAAACTGTGGCTCCAATACCAACATATTTGGTTTGTTCGCCTTCTGAGCAGTCTTTCAGGATGTCACGGTCGACTCCTGAACATAGGATAAAAAATTGTTTTAACATGATTGATGATTTTTGATTATGATGATACGGCAAATTTAACGCCAATTTTTCAATTACAATCAAAATACTTTTCTCTTTTTAGTTGTGAATCAATTATTTGATCCTTTTTGTGTTATTTAAAGATTAATAAACCTTAACAGAAACAGCTCAATCATAACATTATGTTAATTTTTTTTCAAGGCTGTAGTAATATAGGGGTTTTAGTTTCGCAACCGAAAATAAAACAAACACACAACAATGAAAAAATTTTATCTATTAACAGCATTCTTTTTATTAGCCTTTACGGGTTTTGCTCAGAAGGCTATTATATCTGGAAAGATATTAGATGCTGATGACAAACTTCCTCTACCTGGAGCTATGGTTCAAATTGTAGGAGAGAAAAAATACACCGTTTCCGACTACAACGGTCGTTTCGAATTACTAAACATTAATGAGGGAACTTACAAAGTTGAAGTAAAATATATTGGATATACTACTTTATCTCAAGAAATAAAAGTAGAGCAAGGAAAAAACAATGTAATCGATTTTGCTCTTAAAGCTTCTGAAAATGAATTGAAAGAAGTTATTGTTGGGGACATCTTAAAAGGTCAGGCAAAAGCGCTTAACCAACAGAAAAACAACAAAAACATCGGAAACGTAATTTCTTCAGATCAAATGGGTCGTTTTCCTGATGCGAACGTAGGAGACGCTTTAAAACGTGTTCCAGGTATCACAATGCAAAATGACCAAGGTGAGGCTCGTAACATCATTATTAGAGGTTTAGCTCCATCTTTGAACTCTGTAACTTTAAATGGTGACAGAATTCCATCTGCTGAAGGAGACAACAGAAACGTACAAATGGACTTAATTCCATCTGATATGATTTCTACAATCGAAGTAAACAAAACACTTACACCAGACATGGATGCTGATGCGATTGGAGGTTCTGTAAACTTAATTACAAGAGCAACTCCAAACGGAGAAAGAATTTCTGCAACTCTTGCTGGAGGTTATTTGCCAATTCGTGATCACGCTTCTTATACTGCTGGTTTCGTTTACGGTAATCGTTTTATCGACAACAAATTAGGAGTTGTTGTGAGTGGTTCTTACAACAATGTTGATTATGGTTCTGATAACATCGAAAACGAATGGGTTAGAGATGAATTTGGAAATGATTATTTACAAGCTGCAGAGATCAGAAAGTACGATGTACAACGTATTCGTCGTAGTGGATCTATCGCTTTAGATTATAAATTCAACGAAAACAATACTATTTTCGCTAATGCTATCTACAACTGGAGAGATGATAGAGAAAACCGTTTCAGAACTACTTATGATGATATCGAAGCTATTTACGATGGCGAAACTATCACAGGATTTGAAGGTCGTGTAAAACGTCAAACTAAAGGTGGTTTAGATAACAGCAGAAACAAAAACAGAAGATTAGAAGATCAAAGAGTTCAAAACTACTCTCTTCGCGGAGAACACTTAATCAACTCTAAATTAGATTTAGATTGGTCTGCAAAC
Source organism: Flavobacterium sp. (assembly GCF_036405015.1). Taxonomy (GTDB): domain Bacteria; phylum Bacteroidota; class Bacteroidia; order Flavobacteriales; family Flavobacteriaceae; genus Flavobacterium. Next base: position 78,139 of record NZ_DASWYK010000179.1, read on the forward strand.
TATGCAAAAGCTAGAGAATACCGTCCAGGTGAGCGTTATATCGAATACCGTCAAAAAGGTTTAGAGATGTTCCAGGATTTATCTAATCCTAGATTTCCTTTAATGACTACTGCTGGTGAATCTACTGATGAATTTGCATTTGATTCTGTAACAGAAAACACAGACGAAACTAGCGAAAGTGAATTTGGTGCTAAAGTAAACATCCGTTTCCCATTCTCTGTAATTGCAGGTGAAAAAGGACGTTTGAGAACAGGTCTTAGACTTCGTTTAAAAGAGAAAGAAAGAAACAACATGTTCTATTCTTATACTCCATTAAATGATAATATGGAATTATTATCTGATGTTCCAACATCTTATTTTGACGGACAAGGATTCAATCCAGGAAGTAAATATGTACCAGGAACTTTTGCTTCGGCTTCATACTTAGGAGGTTTAGATTTAAATAATTCTACTTTATTTGAAAAAGAAACAGATCCAGCTGAATATTTAGCTGTTAACTATAATGCTAAAGAAAGAATCTCTGCTGCTTACGTAAGATGGGATCAGGATTTTAATGACAAACTTTCGATGGTAATGGGGGTTCGTGTTGAGAACACGCACATTGATTATACAGGAAACCGTGTATTGGATGAAGAAGAATTAGAAAGTAAAATCAACAATACAAACTCATACACGAATGTATTGCCAAGTATTTCATTCCAATACAACGCAACAAAAGATTTAGTTTTAAGAGCTGCTGCTACAACGGCTTTGGCTAGACCAAATTACTATGCACTTGCGCCTTATGTAAACAATATTGCTGCAGACAAAGAAATTACAGCTGGAAATCCAGATCTTAAAGCTACATACGCATACAACTATGATTTAATGGTAGAAAACTATTTCAAATCTGTTGGTTTGATCTCTGGAGGTGTTTTCTACAAAAGATTAAATGATTTCATTTACAACTACAGCGACAATCAATATACTGATGCGAAATTTGCTGCAGATTTCCCAAATCAGTCAAACCCAATTCCAGCTGGAGAAAACTGGTCTTTCTTACAATCAAGAAACGGAGACAATGTTAATGTTTACGGATTTGAGGTTGCTTTACAACGTCAGTTAGATTTCTTACCTGGTAAATTCTTGAAAGGTTTTGGTATCTATTTGAACTATACTTACACAAAATCTAAAGCAAAAGGAATTGCTGATGAGGATGGAAATGAAAGAAACAACATTAGTCTTCCTGGTACTGCACCGCACATGTTTAACGGATCTTTATCTTGGGAAAACAAACGTTTCTCTGCAAGAATCTCTACAAACTTTACATCTGATTACTTAGATGAATTAGGTTCTGAGTCTTACAAAGATAGTTTCTATGACAAGCAATTTTTCTTAGATGCAAATGCTTCTTATAAAATTACTCCTAAATTACGTGTTTTTGCTGAGGCTAACAACATAACAAACCAACCGTTACGTTACTACCAAGGAATTGAAGCTCACACAAAACAAGCTGAATATTACCAAGCACGTTACAATTTAGGATTGAAATTAGACTTGTAATCTGCACCTTTTTTAAAATTATTAAATTAGACAGAGTTTTGCGCTCTGTCTAATTGCATTAAAATATATTACACAAATGAAAAATAAATCTTTAGTTGCTCTTTTACTTTTAGCGGTTTCATTTACAGCTTGTAAAGACGACAAATTAGCGCCAATTCAGCCAAATGCTGTAAAACCAACAGTTGTTACCGAAGCTTTACCTCACGATACAGACGATCCTTCAATCTGGATCAATCCAACAGATGCTACAAAAAGTATCATTGTTGGAACAGATAAAGACACAGACGGAGGTTTGTATGCTTTTGATTTGAATGGAAAAATCCTTAAAAAATCAATAACATTAAAACGTCCAAACAATGTTGATATCGCTTACGGATTAATCATTGACGGAAAAAAAGTTGACGTTGCTGTAACTACAGAACGTGAAGAAAACAAAATCAGAATCTTTAGCTTACCTGATTTAGAACCAATCGATAATGGCGGAATTCCAGTTTTTGAAGGAGAAGCACAACGCGATCCAATGGGAATTTCTTTATATACACGTCCTTCTGACGGAAAGATTTTTGCTATTGTAGGAAGAAAAACAGGTCCATCTGGAACTTATTTATGGCAATATGAACTTTCTGGAAACGGAAAATTCGCAGCTGCAAAAGTGGTTCGTAAATTCGGAACTTACAGTGGTAAAAAAGAAATCGAAGCTATTGCAGTCGATAACGAATTAGGCTTTGTTTACTATTGTGACGAACAATTCGGAATTAGAAAATACAAAGCAGATCCAGCTTTAAACGACAATAAAGAATTGGCTCTTTTTGGTCAAAAAGATTTTAAAGCAGATAATGAAGGAATCGCAATCTACAAGAAAACAGATTCTACAGGATATATTTTAGTATCAAACCAACAAGCAAATACTTTTATGGTTTACCCAAGAGAAGGTGCAAATGGAAATCCAAACAGCTACCCTTTATTGGCTGAAATTCCAACTTCTACAGTAGAATGCGATGGTGCAGATGTAACAAGTTTAAACTTAGGGCCAAAATTCAAAAACGGACTTTTTGTAGCCATGAGCAACGGAATGACTTTCCATTACTATACTTGGGATTTAATGCAAAAACGCATCGACGAAGCGAAAAAATAATTTATTTTTTTTTTTGAGGTTTTTCAGTCGCAGTTTTTCAGTGTTCTATTTATTTTTTTATTTTTTTTACTGCGATTGGAAACCAAACAAAAAAAGCTGTTCAGATATTGAACAGCTTTTTTTATTTGAATTAATGAATTCCTTTTATTCTGTAATCGGTGCTCCAGCTAAGATTTCAGCATTGGCAAACTCTTCAAATTTGGCAAAATTAGCTTTGAATTTCTGAGCTAGTTCTAACGCTTTTTTATCGTATAAATCTTTGTCTTCCCAAGTATTTCTGGGATTTAAAATTTCTTCTGGAACATTTGGACAAGATTGAGGTTTAGCAATTCCAAATACTGCATGATTTTCGTATCCTACATTATCTAATTCTCCTTTTAAAGCAGCCGTAATCATTGCACGAGTATATTTCAATTTCATACGACTTCCTGTTCCGTATGCTCCACCAGTCCATCCTGTGTTGATCAACCATACTTTTACTCCTGCATCTTTCATTTTTTTGCTCAACATTTCAGCATAACGCGTTGGGTGCAAAGGCATAAATGGCGCTCCAAAACAAGCTGAGAAATTAGGCTGAGGCTCTGTTACACCAGCTTCTGTTCCAGCAACTTTTGCAGTATATCCGGAAATAAAATGATATGCCGCCTGACCTGGAGTCAATCTTGAAATTGGAGGCAGAATTCCGAAAGAATCAGCCGTTAAGAAAAATATATTTTTTGGATTATGACCAACCAGACCTGGCTGTACATTATCAATATGTGTTATTGGGTAACTTACACGAGTATTTTGAGTGATCGAAACATCATCATAATCTACTTCGTTTGTTCCAGCTTTGAAAACCACATTTTCTAAAAGTGCTCCTTTTTTGATTGCTCTAAAAATGTCTGGTTCATTTTCTTCCGTCAAGTTGATTACTTTTGCATAACAACCTCCTTCAAAGTTGAAAACTGTATTTTCGTTTGTCCATCCGTGTTCATCGTCTCCGATTAATTTACGTTCTGGATCTGCAGATAAAGTTGTTTTTCCCGTTCCAGATAATCCGAAGAAAATAGCGGTGTCTCCGTCTTCGCCAACATTGGCACTGCAGTGCATTGGAAGTGTATTTTTAAAAACTGGAAGAATAAAGTTCAATGCAGAGAAAATTCCTTTTTTCATTTCCCCTGTATAACCAGTTCCGCCAATTAAAGCGATTTTTTTAGTGAAATCTAAAATAGCAAAATTAGACTGACGTGTTCCATCTACAGCAGGATCTGCCATAAAACTTGGAGCACAAACTACTGTCCATTCTGGAGTAAAATTAGCCAGCTCAGATTCTTCTGGACGTAAAAACATATTGTAACAAAACAAATTTGACCAAGCTGTTTCGGTAATTACACGAACATTTAATCTATAATTTGGATCAGAGCAGACATAAGAATCACGAACAAAAACTTCTTTATCCGATAAAAATGCTGTTACTTTATTATAAAGCTTTTCAAAAGCCTGAGGTTCAAACGGGATATTTACATTTCCCCACCATACTTGATCTTTAGTTACATCGTCTTTTACGATAAAACGATCCTGTGGAGAACGACCTGTAAATTCACCTGTATTAATTGCTAACGCACCGGTAGAATTCTCAACACCTTGTCCTGACTGCAAAGTAATCTCATGTAATTCATCTGCAGATAGTTGATAACGAACTCTTGCATTTTCAATTCCTAATTCTTTTAACGAAATCGATTGCGAGAAAACTGTGTTAGTGTCCATAAATTTTTGAGTTGTGTGTGATTTTTTGTTTAAAGCAAAATTACAGATTAATTCTTATTCCTTTTAAAATAATTAAATTTCACTTTGATTTATATGAAAAAAGAGAAATTTCACTTTAAAAATTACAAAAAGAAAAAAATAACCGCTCCTAATTTGTTTAATTACAACCTTTTCAGTGATTTTGTTATATTATTTTCGTTTAACAACCGAAAACGACAAAAACTCACACAAATAAAGTTATATGTTATTTATGTGACAAAATTAAAGATTAATTCTTAGACAGAATTTTTTTTTCGGGATTTTATGATTTTCGCTTCAAAATCGCAAAGAATAATAGCGCCCAACCAATAATTAATAGGAAACCGCCAATAGGAGTTGCGAATACGATAATTTTAGAATAAAACAGCGTATAGTCTTTTGTAGCCACCAAATAGATCGAACCACTAAAAAGAATGACACCTGCAACAACTAAATTATAGATGGCTTTAACTGTTTTTTCGGCAATTTCTTTTTGTGTAGATAAAAAGAGAAGAAAAAGAGCGTGATACATTTGATAACGAACACCAACTTCAAAAGTATTTAACTGATCAACTGAAAGGTATTTTTTTAATAAATGAGCTCCAAAAGCACCCAAAATAATTGCCAACATACCTATAAAAGCTCCAGTAAGAATAAGTTTTCTTTTCATGATTTAAATCTTTTGAAATTTGACACAAAAATACTCCAAACCAAACGAATAATCGCCTTACTTTTGAGATTATTTAGAATAAAATCAAATTATTTTTTTCTTCTATTTTTCGCTTTTATTAAATTAAAATTGTTACATTTATAACATTTAAATCTATTTGTGTTAAATATTTAAAACATGAGAAACGTTTTAATAATTGGAGCAGGAAGATCTGCCTCGTCGCTAATTCGGTATTTATTATCTAAATCGAACGAAGAAAACCTGCATTTGACTGTAGCTGACCTTTCTTTGGATTTAGCGAAAGCAAAAACGCAAAATCATCCAAACGCTACTCCTCTTGCTTTAAATATTTTTGAGACTGATGAAAGAAGAAATGCTATTGAAAATGCTTCAATCGTAATTTCAATGCTTCCGGCGCATCTGCATATCGAAATTGCAAAAGATTGTATCGAGTTCAAAAAACATCTTGTAACGGCCTCCTATATAAGTGATGCGATGCAAGCTCTTGATACAGATGCCAAGCAAAACAACCTCATCTTCATGAACGAAATTGGTCTTGATCCTGGAATCGATCATATGAGCGCCATGAAAGTCATTGATGAAATTAGAGCGAAAGGCGGAAAAATGCTTTTGTTTGAATCTTTCTGCGGCGGACTTGTGGCACCTGAATCTGACAATAATTTATGGAATTATAAATTTACTTGGGCGCCAAGAAATGTAGTTCTAGCGGGACAAGGAGGTGCAGCCAAATTTATTCAGGAAGGTACTTATAAATATATTCCGTATAGCGCTTTATTCCGTAGAACAGAATTTTTAGAGGTTGAAGGTTATGGAAAGTTTGAAGCATATTCGAATCGCGATTCGCTTAAATACAGATCTATTTATGGTTTAGATGATATTTTGACTTTATACAGAGGAACCATCAGAAGAGTTGGATATTCAAGAGCTTGGAATATGTTTGTACAACTCGGAATGACTGATGACAGTTATGTTATAGAAGGCTCAGAAAACATGAGTTATCGCCAATTTATCAATTCTTTTCTGCCGTATCACCCAACCGATTCTGTTGAAATCAAAACCCGTTTGATCTTAAAAATTGATCAGGACGATATTATGTGGGATAAACTTTTGGAACTGGATTTATTTAACCCAAACAAAAAAGTAAATCTGCCAAATGCGACTCCAGCTCAAATTTTAGAAAAAATCTTGACAGACAGCTGGGCTTTAGAACCAGATGATAAAGACATGATTGTCATGTATCACAAGTTTGGTTATGAGTTGAATGGAGAAAAGAAACAAATCGATTCTAAAATGGTTTGTATTGGCGAAGACCAAACCTATACCGCAATGGCAAAAACAGTTGGACTTCCGGTGGCTATTGCGACATTATTGATTTTAAACGGAAAAATCACAACTCCAGGCGTTCAGCTTCCGATTAAAAAAGAAGTTTACGATCCTATTTTGAAAGAATTAGAAGAGTACGGAGTTATTTTTAACGAACAAAAAGTACCTTACTTTGGTTATAATCCAGATTTATTTTAGTCTGGATTCTGCATGTTTATTTTTAGAATTTTTATTTAATTAGTTTTTTAATTTTATCCGCTTCTTTCACCAGAAGCGGATTTTTTTTCTTTTAAGGGACAAAGGTGCAAAGCAACAAAGTAACAAAGGTTTTATGCTTTGCTTTATCCAAATATTCTTATTTCTAAAAATATTCGGCTAAAACCAATAAAGCATACAAAAAAACCTCCAGCTAAAGCTGGAGGCAATTCAGAAACCTTTGTCTTCCTTGTTTCTTTGTTTCTTTGTCCCTTTGAACCTCTGTCCCTTTGAATCTTTAAAAAGTTATTTCGCTGACTGAATGAGAATTGGCAAACTATAACTTACTCTAATTGGTTTTCCATTTTCAGTTGCTGGAATCCATTTTGGCGAAAGCTTTAAAACCCTGATTGCTTCATCTCCTATACCATAGCCTAGATCTTTTGCTACTTTAAAATCAGATAGGCTTCCATCTTTTTCTATCATAAATTCCATAAAAATTTTACCATCAGCTTTCTGTTTTGCAAACTCTTCTGGAATTTTAAAGTTCTGACCAACAAACATGTAAAACTTCTCTATTCCACCTGGAAATTTAGGTTCGCTTGCATTAGTGGTATCATAACTAAGATTAAAACCTTCTTTCATTTTTACGTTATTACTGGATTGAGCAATACTTTCTGGTGTAAAAACAAAAAACGTTATTGCATAAACAGCGCAAACAGTAAACACTTTCAATACTATTTTCGTAACAGATTCTTCTTTGGTCATCATAAGTAAACGTTTTTTAGTGATTAAATAATTAATTGTACTTGCCAATGCAACCGTATTTTTCTGTGAAGCAAAATCAAGCAACAAATTCTGATAATTTTTTACTTCTCCAAATTGTTTGTTAACTGCTTCATCTGCCAAAAATTCGTGATTGAGTTTTATCGCTTTTTTATACCATATAAAAATTGGGTTAAACCAAAATACAATCTGTAAAATTTCGATAAACAATATATCAAGAGTATGTTTTTGCTTCAAATGCGCTTTTTCGTGTGTCAATAATTCTAACGGAATTTTACCATTCTTAAAGTCTTCCTGATTAAGAAAAATAGCATTCCAAAATGAATGAGGTAAAATTCGCTCTTCTGTTAAAACAACTTTTTGTCCTTTAATAATTTCAATTCTATTCTTTTTCATACTGAAATAAAAAGAAAGAACATTTTGAATAAAACGTACAATCAAAATTGTTGCAATAATGCTATAAATTATCCCAAAAAAATACATCAGAATTTCGCTGTAATCGACTTTATCCAAAACTGCTTTATCAGTCACAATCATAATTTCTTGCAGCTGAATCATTCTTACTTTATCCGAAAAAAGAGAAACAACCGAAAACAATTGCAATGGAATTATCAAACTAAAAAAGATACTTCCCAACAAATAGATTCTATTGAAACGAAACATTTTTTCGTTTTCTAACAATAATTTATACACTGCAAAAAACACAGCAAGCAGCAAACCCGATTTTAAAAGATATGTTATCATTTTTTCTTTTTTTGAATTTCTGTATCAATTATTTTTTTAAGATCTTCCAGTTCCGAAGCCGACAGATTGGTTTCGGTAGTAAAGAATGAAGCAAATTGTGAAGCCGAATTATTGAAGAAATTACTAATCAATCCTTTTACATGTTTAGAAAAATAATCTGTTTTCTTCACTAAAGGATAATATTCTCTCGAATTTCCGAATTCGTTGTATGCTACAAATTTCTTGTCGATCATTCGCTTTAATAAGGTCGCAACGGTTGTTGTTGCCGGTTTTGGTTCTGGATATGCCTCCAACAAATCTTTCATGAACGCTTTTTCAAGCTTCCATAAATGTTCCATTAATTGTTCTTCGGCGTTAGATAATTGTGTCATTCTTTAATATTTTCAAGTTTTTCTGTTTCAGCCAATTCTTTTTTATAAGTCTCCAAATTCCATTCAATATTCATTTTTGCCGCATATTCTGCTATAGGTCCAAGCCCCACTTCTGCACGCCTTTTATCAACATTATCAGGATCTATCATTGGCGATATATACATCTTATTGGTCTTTTTATTCTTTGCTCCCTGACTGCCATAAATTTGCCTTCTACCTTCTCGCAAAGCTACCCTATCTTCTAGATAAGCTAGATTTCCGGCATCTGCATTCCCATTTTTAACCGCATCTCTTAGCATCGGCAAATACTTTTGCTGGTATTTTAAATCGGCATGCTGAATAACCAAAAACAATGTTTTATTTCCCTGATCTCCTACAACATTTTTTCCTAGCCAACCCCTTTCGTCTAGTATTTTTATAACCTTGATAAGATTAATACTGTCTTTCCTTTCCATAATTTTACCAATGCTGTCCATTTTTCTTTTATCAGGATTTTTAGCTCTGTAAACATTCATAAATTCTCCACGAATTTCCTGATCATCCGTATAAATCTCCGCAAGCTCTTTTTCTAGCACTTTATCGTAATTTGCTCCAATAATCTCCAATTTCTTTTGCAATTTTTCAATTGTCTTTTCCCATTCTTTTTCTGAATGTAAAGGCTTTAGATCCTTATCTATTTGAATATGTGCCATATTAACATATCCTTTATCAATAGAAAGATTCAGCCATTTAAATGCTTTTTTATTTTCTTTTACCATAGATGCAGAACAACCAGCATTATACAAGTCTTTATACGATTCCTGTTCTATTTTAAAAGCTTTACTATAATAATCAACAGACATTTTATAGTTTTCTGCAGTATAGCAAGAATCTGCTTTACGAACCCATTCTTTATAGGTTTGCGCTTTCGCGAAAGCACAATTCATTACAATAAAAAAGAAAACAAATAATTTTTTCATAGATTTAAAAATTAAAGATTTATTGTATTTTTTGTTCTGAGATTAATTCGCCTTTTTCGTAGTTTTTAATGTTTTTCAATTTTCCTTTATCCGAATAAAACTTCCATTCTCCAAAATAAAACCAATGCGTCTCGATCGAATTCGTTTCTAATTTTGTTTTCCCTTTCGATTCTAATTTTCCGTTTTCATAATAGCTTTTTACAACACAGATTCCGTTTTTGTACTTCTCTGTTTTATAGATTTTACCATTAATGTACGATTTCCATTTTTTGACAGGCTGATCACTTTTGTAATATTCATACGATTTATAAGTCGTACCATCTTGTGTGTAATTATCGATCCAGACTCCTTCCTTTTTCCTATCAATTTTCTGATTGACAGGTTTGCTTTTGCATCCAAAAAGTATTAATCCGCAAAAAAACAATAAAAGAAAATTTCTCATAATTACGTTTTAATTCTACAACTATAGATTCTGTTCTACAAATGTAGAATTAAAATTTAAAATTGCAAGAAAAAGATTCTTTTTTTTCTTTGGAAGATAAAATTGTAGTTTTACAAAGCGTCTGTAGCTATAAAATATCTGTCACTTTGTTACTTTGACGCTCTGAAGGTTTAAGAAGGAATCAACTCTAAAGTTCTTTCAACTTCTCCAAAATCGATATAAAAGTTTTCTCCTTTCGGAATCCCCACCACAAAACTGTAATGGATGTTTTCCATATCGGTAGTATTTTTGATAACAGCACTAAAACGAGTTGGAGGCTGGAAAATCAGAACGGAAGAACCAGATTCAAGAGTCATTAATCCGTGGAATAAATGACTTCACTCAATTCCGGCTAAGATTTTAGCACCCGCACAGGCCGCAAGTATTTCTGAAGCAGAGTTTTGAGTAACATCTACAATTTTAAACCCGTATTGATCACGAAGCTGTTCTGCGATTTCAATTTCGTTTAACATCACACGAGATATCCCTGAATTTCTGCGTAAAATAAAAACTCCAGGATGTGAATTTACTTGAAATCTAGACAGCAACTTATTTCTGTTTGCGGCAAAACGGAGATGTTTGTTTTGATTATTTCCCCAATTGTCATCGAATAAAATAGCATTTTTTAAATAAGCCGAATTAGTCCGGAACGGCTTCATTTCTAAAAACGATTCATATTCTGGCATATGAGAATACGGAATAATATTGGAAGTTACTGGAACTCCCTCAGCTGCCGCCAAAGCATAATTAGCACAATCATCGGTCAACCAAAGACCAAAAAACTGATTCCCCTCAGAAGTGCTGTAAAGAGCCGCATTATCGATTACGGTATCTGTAATTGTAGGCGGAAAATAATTCATTTTTTTTGAAAGCTGAAAAGTAGGATGAAGTCTAAAATTATGAATTCCTTTGTACAGAAAACCATTAATCATCGAGACATTTTTGAGCTTGTAAGCACGAGTTGGCGCATGTTCAATCTCAAAACCTCCGTGCATTTCTTTATACGGATCATCGGTATATGCCGTTCCCGTAACACGCTCTAATTGATTCTCTAAAAAAAATGCTTTTGATGAAATTGTAGTATTTCCGGGAGCAATCTGCCAAGATTTTTCAGCAATATTTTCTAAATTTTTTCCCTCGCGAAACATCGCGTACGATTTTTTTATTCCTTTAAGATATCTGGTATACGCAATTGGCGAAAATCTAATCTTTTTTTGAACTAAGCCCATTTATTCAACATTAAAAACAATATTAAAATAACATTAGAAAATTTTACAAAATAGAATTATTATTAATATCAAAGGGGCTTACTGATAAAAAAAATCAAATTTAAGTTAATTTAGTTAACAAAACACAAAGTCAACATTAAAAAATAAAAAATATTTGAATGAGGAAATTCCAAAATATTGAGTAAAAAATAACCGCAAAGGACGCAAGGTTTTTTTATCTAAGATTATCTACTTAAAACGCAAAGTTCGCAAAGCTACATGGTAAAGCTTTGCGAACTTTTATAAATCTTGTTTTAAAAAAATCTTAGCGAACTTTGCATTATTCTTAGCGAACTCTGCGTAAATTCTTAGCCCCCTTTGCGTTATTTTTTTAACCGCAAAGTTCGCAAGGTTTTTTATCTAAATGATCTACATAAAACGCAAAGTTCGCAAAGCTTTGTACATAAAACTTTGCGAACTCTTATAAATCTTAATTCTAAAAAATCTTAGCGAACTTTGCGTAATTCTTAGCGCCCTTTGCGTTATTTTTTTAACCGCAAAGTTCGCAAAGCTATATGGTAAAACTTTGCGAACTTTTATAAATTTTGTTTAAAAAAAACCTTTGTGTACTTTGCGTAAATTCTTAGCGCCCTTTGCGGTTAAACTTTACTTAGAAAGCTCCACAAAATACTTATAAAACAACGGAATAGTCTCAATTCCTTTCAAGTAATTAAAGATTCCGAAATGCTCGTTTGGAGAGTGAATCGCATCGCTATCCAAACCAAATCCCATAAGGATGGTTTTGCTTTTTAATTCTTTTTCGAACAAAGCCACAATCGGAATACTTCCTCCTGAACGAACAGGAATTGCAGGAACTCCAAATGTTTCAGTATACGCTTTATTTGCTGCCTGATAGCCGATGCTGTCAATTGGCGTTACATAACCTTGTCCGCCGTGGTGAGGCGTTACTTTTACCGTAACTCCAGCTGGAGCAATGCTTGTGAAATGTTTTGTGAAAAGTGCTGTAATCTCTTCCCAATCCTGATTTGGAACCAAACGCATCGAGATTTTAGCGAAAGCTTTACTTGCAATCACCGTTTTAGCACCTTCTCCTGTGTAACCGCCCCAGATTCCGTTTACGTCTAATGTCGGACGAATTGAGTTTCTTTCGTTGGTTACATAACCTTTTTCACCGTAAACATCTTCGATATTTAAAGCATTTTTATATTTTTCTAAACTAAAAGGCGCTTTTGCCATTTCGGCTCTTTCTTCTGCAGATAATTCTTGAACTTTATCGTAGAATCCTGGAATAGTAATATGATTGTTTTCGTCGTGAAGAGAAGCAATCATTTTTGCCAAAACATTAATTGGATTCGCTACAGCTCCTCCGTATAAACCAGAATGCAAATCGCGGTTTGGACCTGTAACTTCAACCTCAACATAACTCAAACCTCTTAAACCCGTCGTAATTGATGGTTGTTGATTTGAAATCATTCCAGTATCTGAAATAAGGATAACATCGTTTTTCAATTTTTCTTGATTGCGTTCTACGAACCAAGCCAAACTTGCAGAACCTACTTCTTCTTCACCTTCGATCATGAATTTTACGTTACAAGGCAATGTATTGCTTTGTACCATTAATTCAAGCGCTTTTACGTGCATGTACATCTGACCTTTGTCGTCACACGCTCCACGTGCAAAAATCGCTCCTTCTGGGTGAATATCTGTAGTCTTGATTACTGGTTCAAATGGTGGTGAAGTCCATAATTCTAAAGGATCTGGCGGTTGTACGTCGTAATGTCCGTAAACTAAAACCGTTGGAAGATTTGGATCTATTATTTTTTCTCCGTAGATAATTGGGTAACCTGGAGTGTCGCAAGTTTCGACATAATCGCATCCTGCTTTTGATAAACTTTCTTTTACAGCCTCTGCTGTATCAATAACATCTTGGGAATATGCAGTGTCGGCACTAACCGACGGAATTTTTAATAATTCGATCAATTCGTTGATAAACCGATCTTTATGTTGTTGAACGTAGGACTTAATATTTTCCATTTAAATAATTTTTATAGAAAACCAAATGTACAAAAAAGAGAATTAAAAAAAATTTTCAAAAAATGCTTTGATTATTCAAAAGTATGCCTATCTTTGCACCCACAATTACCGCGGATATGGTGAAATTGGTAGACATGCCAGACTTAGGATCTGGTGCCGCAAGGCGTGTAGGTTCGAGTCCTATTATCCGCACTAAAAAAAAGCTTCTGAATACTTTTTCAGAAGCTTTTTTTGTTTTTACTTTATTTTAACTTTGTCATTTTTATATTACAAAGTATAAGATTGGTTATTAATTTCTATATTTATAGCCAATTCTAGCCAAAAAATGAAAAAACACACCACCAAACTTACATCAAAGAGCATAGAAGGAAGTGGACTTCCAACTGATTACAAAAGAGCTTTAGCTGAATATATCTGGAATGGTTTTGATGCAAATGCCTCTATCATAAAAATTGATTTCACAGCTAATGAAGTTGGCTATATTCATAATCTTTCTATATCAGACAATGGGACAGGAATAAATATTGCCAATATTTCTGAAACATTCGGGAACTTTATGGTTTCTTTAAAGACAAATTCATTTTCAGAAACTGGATTTGTCAAAGGAAAAAA